>WFRR01000019.1 GCA_015486375.1 Thiotrichaceae bacterium | reverse complement strand
TTTTATGGGTACTCATACTACTTACCGCTATCTTAGGGTTTACCATTTCGTGGATTGTGTGCAAATATTTATTTAAAACAGCCCATGTTTGGTATGGAAGTAAAACATTGAGTCACCGCTTATATGATAGTGTCGGTATTATTTCTGCACTGGCCGCCTTGTATATGTAATCTGTCTTGCAATTTCACTGGGAAATTTTTATTTATGCAGAGTCAATTACGTAATGTTGCACTTTATCTAGCGGTTATTCAATTTTTCTTCTTCACCACATGGATTGTATATGTGGTGTATTTGGGTGATTTACTTGATCAAGTCGGTATCGGGAGAGATAAATTACTGTGGTTTATTGCCCTCGATCAATTACTATTTGCGCTTGCAGATACCTATATGGGCTTTCGAGCAGATAAAGTTGAAAAAGCCATTGGGCGTTTAGGCCCGATGATTCTTGCCTTTAATGCTGTTTCCTGCATTGCCTTTATCGCATTACCCTTTGTGGCTGATTTAGGCGGTGAAAATGCTACGGGTATACAAGCCCTATGGATTACACTCTTAGTGATTTGGATTGCTAGCTCATCCGTACTGCGTGCGCCTCCTGTGGTTTTATTGATGAAATATGCGGCTAAACCCCAAGTGCCTCGCTTGGCGGCATTAATACTCTTGGGGCTCGCTTTAGGTGGCGCAATCTCACCTTATTTAGGTTTAGTATTAAAAGAATTTTCTGCATATTTACCCTTTGCATTAACAGGTCTAACCTTATTCTTAACTACCCTTGGGCTAATTTGGGTTGAACGTATACCGCGCCCCGCGACGGATTACACTCCACCTGCCCCTGTTCCTAAACAGTTTTTCTGGCCGATTTTATTAACCTTATTAGGGGCAAGTGTCTTTCTGGGTCTGGGTTTTCAAATTCACTACTTCTTTAATGCCAAAGCTTCTTTTTTACAATTTGCTGAGAAAGAATATTTGATGTGGTTATTACCCGTATTTTGGATTGGTTTCAAAATGCTCGTTTTTCCTGGCTCATCTTTAGCACGGCGTTTTGGGGCAATTAGTATTATGTCGATTATTACCCCGATTGCAGTATTAGGTACGAGTTTAGTTGCGTTAAGTAGTACGCTAAATATGTTGATTGTAGCGCAATTTTTGACAGGTGCAGCATGGGGAATTTTATTTATGGCAGGAATTACAGCTTCTCTCAGCCTAGGACAAGGAGGGCGTGAAGGACGGGTGCTTGGCTTGTGGTTTAGTATGTTATCAGCCACCGCATTTATTCGGGTAATGTTAGCATTAAATGATTTTAATCCGAAAAAAATGCCTGAATCAAGCTTTATATTTGACTGGCTACCTGCCTTTTTATGGGGAATTGCAGCCTTATTGTTGTATATCGCATGGCGTTACTATCGTGGCTATCAAACTAGCTTAGATAACCATGCTCAATAATTTGAAATTAATCATCAAGAGAATAAGGTAAGTCGAGTACTTCAATGTTTGCAGAATTTAAGCTAAGTGATTGTGTTAAAGCTGCTGATTTTAATACTGCTAGCATTTCAATTTTGCCATCAGGATTAATTACTGCATTGAGTACTTGTCCTGCTTCTGCGGCTCTGCCTTGTTTTCCCGCGATAATAATTTTATCGCCAATCATGGGTAATTGATCCGTATTCGCCAATAAACGGTAAGTGCGTCGTTTGGTTTGCCCGAGATAATTCAAACGAGCCACAATTTCCTGACCAGGATAGCAACCTTTAGTGAAACTAATTCCCTTGATACGTTCAAAATTTAACATTTGAGGTACCCATGCAGTAGAGTTTTCAGCATTAATAATGGGCATACCTGCCACAATATTTAAATACCGCCATGCTTCACTACTCACAGGCGCAGCTTGTACATCAAGGTTTTGCCACAATTGTTTAGCATCGTTTAATTCACCTAAAATTTCAAAACGACATAGCTCACCTGATAAGCGGGTAATACTTAAGGATTGATACATAACGGATTTATGTGCTTTTTGTGGCACTGTACCAATAATATCGGCAAGTAAACGCTCAGCCTTCGGACCTGCAAAACCAAAATGAATTAAATTTGCACTGGCATCATCTAAAGTAACTTTTGCCATCATCACGTACATCCGTAATTTCTTTAGTAATGTTTCGACTAAATCATGACAAAGTTTTAAATAAAAGGTATTACCTCGTTTTAACACTCTTAGATTAGCAATCATACGACCCTTATGGGTATTGTAACTACTAATTTGAGTTTGGGTTTCTGTAATCTCGTTTAAATCGTTACTGAGTTGGTTTTGTAAAAATGACTTAGCATCTTCACCATCAACACGAATTAAACCCACATGAGATAGGTCACAAAGAATATGACCTTGCGGCGGAATACGCCGTTCTCGATCAGGATTACCAAAGGAACTCAATGTGTTTGTATCGAATTCTGCACCTTGATCAATTAAAAATTTTTTCCAAGCGGGGTTCATATTTATTATTCCTTAGGAATGAGTGTTTAATAATATCCAAAACAAGAATATTGCATCTTGTTTTGGATTCTCATGCCTTAATACTCATTCTGTGAAAGAGAATTGAGTTTATTGCGCAGGTGCTGGAGCAGCAGGAGTAGGTGTTGTTGCTGGAACAGGAGCAGTGCTGGGTGCAGGTGCTGCTGGAGCAGGTGTTTTTGCATCAGCTGCGGGTGTAGCCGCTGGAGTGACAGGCACAGGTGCTGGAGCAGCAGGTGTTGGCGCAACGCTTGGAGTGGGAGCAGCAGTTTTTGCATCAGCTGAAGGAGTAGCCGCTGGAGTGACAGGTGCAGCTACTGGAGCAGCAGTTGGCGTAGGTGCAGCAGTTTTTGTATCAGGTGTAACCGTAATCACTGGAGTGGCTGGCTTTGCAGGGTTTAAAAGAACCTTTACATCGGCTGCTGTACGCAATGTTTGTACATATTCACGCATTTTCTTTTGCTCGATCACACGCTGAAGCTGAGGCTTGACTGTCTCAAAACTGGGTAATTTAATCGGACGCTTATCTTCTAGCTTAATAACATGATAACCAAACTCTGTTTTAACAGGTGTTTCGCTAATCGCGTTTTTAGCCATTTTTTCAACCACATCGGCGAAAGGTGCGACCATTGCACTGGGTGCAAACCAACCTAGATCACCGCCTTTAGAACTTGATGGACCTGTTGATTTTGTTTTTGCTAATTCAGCAAAATCAGCGCCTTTTTTCAATTCAACAATGACTGCTTTGGCTTCTTCAATGGTCTTTAAAAGAATGTGGCGAGCCTTGTACTCTTCCTTAGCTTGACTTGCCATACGCTTGTCATAGGCTGCTTTTAATTCTTCAGCACTAATATTTAAGGTTTTAAGCTTATCTTGACTCCAAACACTCAAGATTAAACGATCAGTGAAGTCTTTAATTTTTTGTTTAACATCGTCACGATCGGTCAGTTTTGCTTTGGCAGCTTCCTGACGTACGACCTCAGTAATAATAAGGTCATCTAATAACTCATTAGAACTTAGTTCACCTGCCGCTCTCCTAGAAAGCTTCATCATTTCTGTGATTTCATCTAAAGCTGTTTGTGTGATGCTAGTACCATTGACTGTAGCAACGACTTTATCTT
>WFRR01000018.1 GCA_015486375.1 Thiotrichaceae bacterium | reverse complement strand
GTATAGAACAGGGAATAGAGCAAGGTATAGAGCAAGGTATAGAACAAGAAAAAGAGAGTAGTCGATTACAATTACAGGAAGAAAAACGCAAAATTATTTTAAGATTGGCGGAAAAAGGCTTTAATGCACAAGAGATAGCAGCGATTTCAGAGGTCGAGGTGGATAAGGTAAAAGAAATTTTAACCGTAGAAAGAGAGTGACAGGCATTAAAAGACAGTCAGCTACTTGACAGTTAAAACAAAAAATTGCACCCTATACCCTGAATATTATTTAATCAAAGTTAAAGACTTTGATGATATTGCTAAAGATAGTCTTGATGAATGGATTTACTTTCTTAAAAATGAAGAAATTAAAGACAATTTTAAAGCCAAAGGCTTGGAAAAAGCGAAACAAGAATTGGATTATTTAAAGATGCACGATCCCGAACGGCTGAAATACGAACGCTATCAAAGTCATTTACACCATCAAGCCAGTATTAAAGTAAGCTTTTCACAATGGTTTTCATAATGGGTGTAATCAGTCGTTGATGTGTGACACGAGAACCTAAACCTTGTTCTAAATCATCCGTACCAATAAAAATAGAGAAGGTATAAATATTGCCATGAATTTCAAAACTGCCTATTGCCGATTTATCTCTTGTTTTACTTGATGGTGTTTCAGATGTTCCTGATTTAGCTAATAAAAAATTCACATTAGCAATTTTATTAAAGCTGTGCAGTGTACCTTTACTCTCTTTTACAGGGGAAACAAATATCTTTCTTAAAGTTTCCTTAACTGTCTCATTGTTTAAATAAGCGGCAATATTATAATAGAGCATATTAGGGTTTTTTAGATATTGCTTGCGAACCGTGGCTTGCTTACTATCTTCATGGTATTTACTAATGCGTAATGATTGAATCACATGTGGCTGATCGCGTAATGTAGGGCGATACAACTGTTGGGTTAATGTTTGTATCATACGATGCGTTTGTTCAGGTGTCGCTTCAGCTAAACCGAATGCCAATTCAAATGCAAGCTGTTTAATCGTGGGGGTATTACCTCTTAGGCTTGCACTATCATCTAAACCAAAGTCCTTATAAAGATTGGATAATTGCGCTAGTGAAAATTGTTCTAACTCTGTTAGTGCATAAAATAAAGGTAAGTTTTTAGATTGAGCCATACTGTCTTTAAAGGTATAACTATGCCCTGATTTTTTGGGTGTATTACAATTTTGAACCCCTTTAAGGTATAAACCTGAAGCATTTTTTCTGCCTTGATAAGCTTTATTACAAAATTTTTGCGCTATTTTGACGTTATGACTCGCCAATAAAACAGCAATAGGAATTTTACTAATACTGGCAATAGGACGACGTTGGACATAACCTCGACGATAATAGCGCACAATTTCACCTTTACTATTAGCAACGACAATTCGTACCAACGCCCCATTACTTTCTGTATTCACAGGTCGCCCAATATTCTTGCTATAGCAATGAGGGCAATAACGCATTATTTGAGCAAAGGTTTGATCTAACTGTTTTTTAAACTGATAGTTCTTTCCAACAGGTAAACTAATTTTAATATCAGTAATCACTTGGTGATAAGAGTCTAAGCGATTTAATTTTTGATTTTCTTGCTTTAAACGCTGACTAATACGAGGCTTTAAGCTACTGATTAATAAGTCAGTGCGCTGTTTTAAATTACCGTATTTCTGTCTTTGTGTGAAAGTTTGATCATTTAATAAGCTTTGTAAACTGCTCGGTACTTTAGGCATTTGAGGGGTTTGCATTTGCTCCAAATCCGCCAAAATCCTATTCATCTTTTCAGGCTGAGAGGTTTGATAAGCATTTCTAACCCCTTTCTTCGCTTTCTTGATCAGTAATTGCCAACGCTTAAAACGGGCTTGTTGTAAAGGTTCACGTTCATCTGCGGATAATGGTTGAAAACGTACCCCTCGATGATATGCTGCCGCCAATATTGATTGTTCTGCCGCACTTAATTCTTTTGGACGTTTACCAAACAAAGTGGCGGATGCCGAACGAATACCATAGACATCATCCCCTGCTGAAAGTAAGGGGGCGTGCATTGCAATCCAACGTTTAAATTCTAAACCATTATGTTTTGCGAGGTAAGGAAACAAATTTCTTGCGCCTTTAATTTCTTCTTTTTTACGTTGTAATTTAGACCATAAATGATTAGATGAATATTGTTCATTAAAATAACGAACCCCATATAAGTTCTTGATAATTAAATTAATTAATGCACTTCCACCTGCTATATTATTACCTTTGAGCTTACTTTGAATGGGGCGTTTAAACAAAGCAGCAAAGTTAATTCCTTTATAAGAGTTGCGTTGTCCCAATAAAATCTCCATCAAATGTGTGTTTTGATACTTAAAGTCTAAATCACGATCTTCACGAGTAATCAATACATCCCAAAATACATCAGGAACATGCTCAACATATAATGCTCCTTGACGTTGTTCATGACTAAAGTATTGATCAGGTGGTGAATTGGGACTCGCTAATGCACCAATTAGATGCCCTTGTCGATCTCGTAATGCAACAGCGGTTCGATAATGGTGTAGCTTAATATAGTCTTGTAATATTTTAGGATCAGGTTCTTTAGATAGATAGAAAAATAAGCTACTCGCAGAGACAACAAGTGTAATAACACCCATTATTACAATAAATTTCATCCAGCCCGATAGTGAATAGGGTAGTAAACTGAAAAAGAATCTTGGCAAACTTTTAAAAATAAACTCTAACCAAAATAAGACTCCCAAGATTAATAGTTCGACGATAACAATCGGTAAGCGCAGTAATGATTTTGCCAAAGATTTAAAATTCCTTTTCTTTGAATTAAAAATTATTTCACGTAAATTATCACGATGCCCTTTTAAATCATTTTTTAAGTTATATAGGCCTAAATTATGTAATCGGAGTCTCAAGCTATCTTGACGTAATTGTTTATTATAAAAGTATTGTGCTGCTTTGATAGGATTCATTACTTTTGATTCCACATGGAGTAAGCGTTAAGTGACTGTACTAAGTCGTTCCAACTATCTTCTTTAATTGGATAATAATTAAACAAGGGTCGCGCACTATGATTAATAAAATAGGGGGCTAATCTATCTTTAACGCTTTCTGCAATAACATCTAAAGGAATATGGCTATGTTTGGGTTTAGCAATACGATTTGCACTCACTAAGGACTCAAATAGGTTAATCAACGCATTACTATGAGGTAATTGTACATACACTTCTGACGGAATAATAAAATAGCGTTCGCTTTTTGTATTGTATAAATGTAGGCGTAAAATTTTCCGCAAGTCACGAATATTAAAGGCAGATTGTATTCTTACAATATCACGAGTAGAAAAAAACTCACCTGCATAACGACCATTTAAATAATTACGCTGCTGTGATTTTTTGGCATTGCTAAATCCAATTAAAAATATAATAGCATCTACCATGCTACCTAAAATAAAGGGGCTAATATCAGCATTGCTAATTTCATTGGCATTAACTTTATTTTTACTATTATCTTTTTGAGCATCTGCTTGTGCCAAAGGTAGTAAAGCATTATAAATGATGCTGGGAATATTGATAAAAACATGCATGGCTCTTGCCATAATTGCCTTATCATCATTTGAATCAAATAGTACAATTTCATCTAAAATAGGTAAGTCATTTAAACCCAATAGTAAACCTTTAACCGACTGTGAAATACGTTGATCAGGACAACTAATTTTAGTTTGACGTATTTCTACCCATAAATTTTGTCGAGCTTCTCCCATATGTTGTTGTAAAATTTGTTTTAATTGTTTAATCGCAGCTGTATTACGTTGATGATTAATACGATTAATCACCGTATTCATTTCCTGTTGAATCGTTGCTGTATTATTTTTTTCAGTTGAATAACGAGCCTTAATATCATTAAGTGCTTGCATTTCTCCCACTAATTTAGTTGATAGTTGGGTTGTTGTTTCACTTAGTTGTGTAAATAGCTCCGCTTCTTCTTCACGTAAATCTCTGCGAGGACCTGAACCTGCGGGAGAATGATCACCGCACGTTCCGCCTTTTAATCGTTCCCTTTTTGCTGTTTCTTGGGAATAGCTCGATAAAAGTTTGACGGTTTCAGTCACTTCCATAAAACTAGATTGGTAATTTTGAGCATTGAGCAAGGATTGATTTAGTTGAATACTAAAGTTTTTCTGAGCATAGCTATCTGCTTGCATTAATTTGTAGTAAAAGCTATAAGAAAAAAATACACTGACTAACATGGTTATTATATATAATGCAATCCAAATAGATCGCCCATTCCATGTTTTATAACGAATCAAATTACTTAATGACACGATTAATAATAGTTGAATAATCGCAACCACTATAATTAAAAATATAATTTCAAAGCCTGTTGCTGTTTGATCTTCGACTAAGATATAACGACTGAAACCATCAAAGGTGGTATAAAAAGATAAAATAGACAGTGCAATAATAATCAATGTATTGAGCCAGTAAGCACGATCTGAGACAAGAATACGTTGGTAAATAGAACCTAACTTTTTCAAAAGAACCTCCCACTACTTAATGATTAATAGTGTTTAATCCTATAAGCTTATCGATAATTTTTCATGCTTAGCAAGCTTGTCATACTAAATTTAGATTTACCTATAAAATCATGATATTTTCTTATTCTTAATCCATTTCATTATATAAGTCTCATACAAATAACGTGCAAAAATAAAGCTTAGTGTCAGTTTAAAAATATCATAAATTAAGCAGTGCTTGACAGTTAAAACAAAAAATTGCATCATTTTATTATCTGACAAGGATAGGAAGCATGGGAACAATCAATGATATTTTGGAAGCATTTGACTTAATGGATGAAATAAAATAATGGCTAAAACCCAAACAACCCTATTAGGTATTATTGGTGGCAGTGGTGTTTACGATATAGAAGGTTTAGAGAATACCCGCTGGGAGACGATAACATCGCCTTTTGGTGAACCATCGGATGCACTCCTATTTGGTGAATTAAATGGACAACAATTAGTTTTTTTACCCCGACATGGACGCGGACATCGTGTGCCACCTGCTGAGGTTAATTACCGCGCTAATATTGATATTCTAAAACGAGCAGGGGTGACAGATATTATTTCTGTGAGTGCGGTGGGTTCGTTACATGAAGATTTACACCCCGGCATGTTCGTTATTGTGGATCAATTTATTGATCGTACTATTGCCCGTGAAAAAAGCTTTTTTGGTACAGGTTTGGTTGCTCATGTTTCAATGGCACATCCTGTTTGTCATCGTTTAGGTGATCATATTGAAGCGGCAGCGGCACAGGCTAAAATGAATATTGTTCGTGGTGGTACTTACTTAGTGATGGAAGGGCCACAATTTTCAACATTGGCAGAGTCTGAGCTGTATCGCACATGGGGTTGTGATGTGATTGGTATGACCAATATGCCAGAAGCGAAATTAGCTCGTGAAGCAGAGATGTGCTACGCGACGATTGCAATGGTAACTGACTATGATTGTTGGCATCCAGATCATGATAATGTCAGTGTTGAAGCGATTATTAAAGTCTTACTTTCCAATGCTGATAATGCGCGTTCATTAGTAAAAACCATTGCACCTTTGGCACAAAAAGATCAATCTACACAGTCTTGTCATTGTAAATCTAGCCTTGAACATGCCCTAATTACTGCGCCTAAATACCGCGATCCCGCTATGTTAGAAAAATTAGCGGTGGTTGCAGGACGGGTTTTAGATTAGAGACAGGTTCTTTCATTATTTACAATGATTTTTCATAGTGATTTTTGGTAGCGAGATCATAAATTTTTAATAAATCTTCCTCATCAATATCGACTAAGGTATCAATTTGGCTGAGGGCAAAGACAAAGTCTTCGTGTTTAATGGATTGATAGCTTTTTGGTAGCGGCGGCGTTTTCTTCTGAAAAAAGCGGTGTGAAGGGTAACGGCGTTTTTTAAAGAAAGCATTAAAAACAATCGCAATAATCAGTAAACTCAGTACATTAAGTACGATTAATTCAAGCTCATATTGATAACCTGCATCGTGTAATGAATCTAAACCAATCACCGCCGCCAGTGCGGTTGCTCCGCCGGGGGGATGGATGCAACGTAACCAATACATCACGGCAATCGCTAACCCGACACTGATAGAAGCTGCAAACACGATATTAGGAATCCATTGCCAGCACATGACCCCAATCATTGCCGAAACAATATGTCCCACGACAAGATTCCAAGGTTGTGAAAAAGCGGCATGAGGGGAGGCAAATAGTAATACTGCACTTGATCCCATCGAGGGGATGACCATTATCGCAACTAAAGGATCGAGTAATAAATAACTACTTGCAAAGATTGTAAGAATCGCTAAGAAACCGCCTAACGCTGAAATAATATTGTCCTTAAAACTCACTTTGTGTCGGCTTAAACCGATCGCATCAAGGATATTTAGTTTGCTCATTAAAGTCTCTCCTCACCTATTATTAATTTACCTTTTATCATACGCAATTTTATTATTTTATCGCTTGATTGGATAAAGCATTTATCTAAATTTGTTAATATAGCTTCATAGTTTTATGGTACTTTTAAGGAAAACAAAATATGCACGTTATTATTAATGCAAAACAGCAAGAAATCCCTGATGCGAGTAATTTAACTCAGTTGTTGGTGTTTCTAAATTTAGAAAATAAACGCCTTGCGATTGAAGTGAATAAAGAGCTGGTGCTACGCAGCTTATTTTCGGAACATCAATTACAGGACGATGATCAAATTGAAATTGTACAAGCGATTGGGGGCGGTTAGGCATTATTTATGGATATTTCAGATTATCGGCGTGAATATACGCAAACAGGTTTATCGCGTGAACGCTTACTAGCGTCTCCTATTTCACAATTTGAACAATGGTTTAAACAAGCCTGTGATGTGGATATTATTGATGCCAATGCCATGACCTTAGCCACGGTTTCTGCACAGGATAAGCCCAGTATTCGTACTGTATTATTGAAGGGCTTTGATGAATCAGGTTTTGTATTTTTTACAAATTACGGTAGTCAAAAGGCCATGGAAATTGCTGAAAACGTCAATGTGGCTTTATTATTTGCGTGGACAGGTTTGGAACGGCAAATAGAAATTAGTGGACAGGCTGAAAAGATTTCCACTGCAGAATCATTGTCTTATTTTACTTCTCGTCCGCATGGCAGTCAATTAGGCGCATGGGTATCGAAACAAAGCCACGTCATTACGACCCGTCAAGCATTAGAACTACAATGGCAAAAAATGCAAGATAAGTTTAAACAGGGTGAAATTCCTTTACCTGATTTTTGGGGTGGTTATCGCGTTGTACCTGAAAAAGTAGAGTTTTGGCAAGGGCGGGTGAATCGTTTACATGATCGGTTTGAATACCTGCGTGAATCACCCTTAGACGATTGGAAGGTACAGCGTTTAGCCCCTTAATGAATCGATTGACGATGAATATCTTTAAGCAAAATATGCGAGTTACGCTGGTAGTTATACAGCCGCTTTTTTGCTTCGGGTAAATCATTTACAGTGCCAAGTACAAAGCCACGCTCTCGAAACCAATCGGTTGTTTGTGTGGTCAGTACCAGCAATTGTTCTAGCCCCATTTGTTTGGCAATTTTTTCTGCAAAGCTTAATAAGACATCGCCTTTTTTGCATCCACGGTATTGATTATCTACCACAAAACAGGCTAACTCACCTGTTTTAGCGGCTTTCATTCTATATAAGGCGGCACAGGCAATGACTTTTTTATCACGCTTAATCACTATAAAATTATCTATTTCTCGCTCTAATTGTTCACGCGAGCGACGAATTAAAATACCTTTTTTCTCTAAAGGGCGAATAAGATCGAGAATACCCGCAATATCTTCAATATTTGCCGCAGTCAGTCGTTCATAGTGATGATGACTAATCAATGTGCCTGAACCATCACGGGTATAGAGTTCAAGTAATAAACTGCCATTTTGCTGTGCATTAATCAGATGCACACGCTCCACCCCTGCTTGTACGGCAGCATCAATATGTTTAATTAAACAGTGCAAGCTTGAATACTGTTTAGCCTCATTTAAGGTCAATTGTCGCGGTAATTTTTTAGCAGCATCCGCGGATAGCGATTGTAAAAAGATTAATTTATCTGCATTCAAAGCCTTTGTAGCCTGTACCGCAATTTCTTTATACGATAAGTGATAGCTTTCTCCTGTTGGCGATAAGCCCAGTGGTGAAAGTAAAACTAAACTGTGATGAGCTAATTGTTGTTGAATTTGTTGATCAGCAATTTTTCTAACGCTGCCTGTATGCTGGTAATCCATGCCATCATGAATACCAATGGGTTTTGCTGTAATAAAACTGCCTGAAATGACTGCTAAACTTTGATTAATAACAGAGGGTTGATTGAGTGCATAGCTTAAACAGGTTTCTAAATTAATCCGTAAACGACCGACCACATTTTTATTCACTTCTAAAATATCGTCTGTGGTAATAATGCGATTTTTGTATTTTTTAAAGGTGATATTTTTCTGTTTTAATTGTTGTTCAATTTGTAAATCTGCTCCATAAACTAAAACTAATTTAACCCCTAAAGTAGATAAAATAGCGATGTCATTGAGTAAATTTTTGAGTTGTCCAGTCGCTAAGAGCGGGCTGCTAATTGCAACTACAAAAGTTTTACCTTTGTGCGCTTGAATATAAGGGGCAGCTTCACGGAAAAAATGAATATGGGAATAGTGAGATTCAGACATCGTTTGTGCCTAATAATATTGATCTAATAAATCACATAAACAATGAATTAAAACCAAATGGACTTCTTGTATTCTCGCGGTGCTATTGCTGGGTACACATAACTCAATATCATCGGGCTTTAGTAAAGTTCGCATATGACCGCCATATTTACCTGTTAAAGCAATCACCCGAATATCCATTTCATGCGCTAAACGAATCGCTTTAATGACATTGGCAGATTCACCACTGGTAGAAAAAGCTAATAAAATATCTCCTGCTTTGCCCAGTGCTTCCACTTGCCGAGAGAAAATATTTTCATACGCATAGTCATTAGCAATTGAAGTCAGGGCAAAACTATCCGTTGTCAGTGCAATCGCGGCTAAGGCTTGTCGTTCGGTTTCAAACCGATTAATTAATTCAGACGAAAAATGCTGAGCATCACCCGCAGAGCCACCATTACCACAGCTCATAATTTTACGACCCGTGTTTAAGCAGTGATAAATCATTTCAGAAGCTCGGGCAATTTTAGTATGCAGTTGATCATGAGCTTGACGTTTCGTTGCAATACTTTGATTAAAATGCCGTGCAATACGCTGCTGTGTATTCAATGTTTACCCCTATTCATTCGCGCTTAAAACGCTTGCTTAATCCAATTAATTTGCATATTGCCATGAATCGCACAAACATCAAAGCGAGAGGGATAATCACAGCTTTGTTTTTGACAATATAGAGCGGCTGTATTACGAATGCGTTGCTGTTTTTTATAATTAACACTGGCACTTGCACCGCCATAGCGATTATTTTTACGATAACGCACTTCAATAAATACTAAGGTGGCATCATCCAACATAATTAAATCAATCTCACCACAGCGGGCGCGATAGTTACGTGTAATTAAGCTTAAACCTTGTGCGATCAGGTAGTCACAGGCGAAATCTTCCGCCTGTTGTCCTTTGACTAAATGGGCTGCTTGGGTTTGCCCACTAACAACCATTTTTTTAGTCATTAACTATCACCTTTATTCGCCGTAAGGAGTGGTGCGACCTTTCTTAAAGGTTGCCCAACTTAATTGACGTTGTAAGAAACGATTACCACCTAAACGAATCATGCCTGTTCCACCAGATAACGCGCGACGACTTTGCACCATTTTCTTAAGATTTTTAGCAATCATAAAGGCATCTGCACCCATTGCATAAAGGCGAGGATACTTACCTGAGCTAGCATTGACTGCTCCAATTTGTGAACCTTCGAGAATATAGGGAATTTCTGTATAAATAATACCGTTCAAATCCATATTTCTACCTGCATTGGGTTGACCTGAATAAATATGTGAAGTTGCATAAACAGGAATACGGTCGGCTTTTAAGTATTGTAATGTCGGACGAATCAGACGGGCTTGACTGGGTGCAGCAGCGAGGAAAATCATATCAATATTGGTAATGCCAGCAGAATCTAAAGCCCTTTTTAAAACCTGTTTATAACTACCACTGCGATTAGGGTAGGCTTTTTCCGTTAATATTGTGCCACCTTTGCTGGTATACATACGCTTAAAAGCAAGACCTAAACGCTTACCCCAACTGCTATCGGGATATAAAACTAACGCGCGTTTTTGTCCACGTGAAATGGCGAAGTTGGCCACCTGATGGGCTTCATCTTCAGGGGCTAAACCAAATTGATACAAGGCAGCGGGGGCTTTGACATTGCCTGCACTAAGATGATTGAGACTGATAATCGGACGAGATAAATTAGGTTGTTTGCTAATTAAACGGGCTAATTTACGCTTATCTAAAGGGCCAATAATGACATCTGCACCTTGTTTAACCGCTAATTTATATTGTGTCACCACATCAGAACTGGCCACATCATAGCTTTTAATGCGAATGCCACCTGAAGAAGAATTAGTTTTAGTGGCTTTAATACCTTTTAAAATGGTATGACCTACTTTTCCAAGCTTGCCTGATAAGGGTAGTAATACAGCAATTTTTTGTGTGTTATTTGGCAGGACAACAGCTTGACTGCCTTGAGAGTTACTTCCACCCGATTGTTTAATAATTTGCTGACGGACACGCTGGATTTTACTCCATAGATTGCCTGAAATAGCTCCGCGTTGTTTAGGCAGTAATTTTAAAGCGGCTTGACGATGATTATCGAGTAAAGCAATTAAGGCTTTTACATAGGAACGTCTCGCACTATTTTCTTGATTTAAACGGGTATTGCTTAATTTAGATAAATAATGCATTGCTAACGGTTTATCTTTGGCTGAACTAGCAATTTCCGCAGCTTGTAATACCAATCGCTCTTTATGGGGAGAGACTTGCTTTAATGAGGCTTTATAATACACGCTAGCGGCTTCTAATTTTTTGCCCTGACGCAGTAAAACATTCGCACGACGTACCTCAGAAGAGCTTGTTGCGATTGAATCAGAAGCAGAATCTGCAGAGGGGGGTGATAAGGAGCAAGCCGTTAAAGTAGCAAGCATTAACGAGAATAATATAATCTTTAGCACATTTTTCATTTTAATCTTCAATCACTTCACAAAGGGGGAACAAGCATAAATGACACCCTCACAGTATAGGGTGTTTTCTATGTCGTAGATATTCTAAATACTAAAATCCTGTTTTCAAAGGCTGTTTTAGTACATTTTTGTACCGATTCTTTATGTTATTGTTAAAAGATTATTAAAAGTACGACGTTAAGGATATTTTTTCTATGTCTGTAACCCCAGCTGCAATTTATATTGTTGCCACTCCCATCGGTAATTTGGCGGATATATCTCAACGTGCCTTAGATACATTAACGCAAGTCGATATTATTTTTGCAGAAGATACCCGTAATACCCGTAAACTACTCAGTCATTATGGTATTCATAACACCTTGCATAGCTTGCATGAACACAATGAAGTCGAAAAAACCCAATATATTATTCAGCTCCTAGAGAAAAATCAGAGTATTGCTTTAGTCAGCGATGCAGGAACGCCCTTAATTAGTGACCCCGGTTATCGAATGGTCAATATATTAAGTCAAGCTGGATTTTCAATTATTCCCATTCCTGGTGCATGTGCGATTATTACGGCTTTGTCTATTGCAGGTTTGTCTACCGAGCGTTTTACTTTTGAAGGTTTTTTACCCTCAAAACCTTCTGCTAGAAGAGCCTATTTAGAAGAGAATCAACAGGAAGTACGCACACAGGTTTATTATGAATCCAGCCACCGTATTCAAGCCAGTATTGCCGATTTTCAACAGGTGTTTGGTCAGCACCGTGAAATCGTTTTAGCCCGAGAATTAACAAAATTATATGAAGATATTTTTCGCGGTACGATTGCAGAATTATCTGTGTGGATTGATGCTGATCCTATGCACAAAAAAGGGGAATTTGTTTTGATTTTGCAAGGTTTTACTAAGACTGAAAACAACGATGAATATACGCTTAGCAGTGAGAAAGTGTTAAGCAGCTTACTGGAAGAATTACCCGTTAAACAGGCCAGCAGTATTGCTGCAAAAATGCTGAATATTTCTAAAAATAACTTATATAAGCAAGCTTTACAACTAAAGAGCAAAGGTAATAAACCTAAAAATTAAGCTTAATAATCAATACTTTCAATAAAAACCACTTGAAAGTATTGATATATCATTATAAGCAATAAAAAATTACTTTTCATCCGCCTTTTCAGTGTCAGCTTCAGTCGCAAGCACAATTAATTTTTCGGGTTCAACTTCACGAATAGCGGCAATAATACTGGCAGGAATTAAGCAATGTTTTCCACCTAAAAAAGTAATCGCTAGTTCACCTGCAATCAATGCTTTTTGTTGCTCATCGCTGACATAAATATATTTAATATTATTGCCAATCACAAAATTATATTGGATCTCTGCATCCATAATATTGAGCGTATTGGGCGTGATAATTGCACTGAGCTTTTGATAGTGTAAGCGTCTCAGTTGCTTCGCTTCCTTTCTTTTACGTACTTCGTCTTCACGCTTATTACGTTCAAATTTATTGCGTTTTTTATATAAAGACGCTAAAGAAGGCGTATCGTTATTATTCTGATTGGCAGAAGATTTTGAACGAGCAGACTGCTTTTTAGCAGGGGATTTAACTTGGGAAGAACGCGATTTAGTCGGCAAGTTTTTTTTAGTTGTCGTGGCATTTTGCAAGGATTCTTTTTTTGCAAGCCCTGAATTCAATAGTTGATCTTGTAAGGAAGTGGCCATAATTACAGTTTTTGAATTTATCAAGAAATAGGGAGTAAACACGCTATTTAAACCGCTTGTGACTGAATTTTCAAGCAAAATTATTCTTTGCGTAAATAACGTTATCATTGATAATGGTTGCAACATCAATATGCTTAATGATAGAACTGAATAATCAAATATAAATAGGAATAAAAATGGGATTTTTAACAGGTAAGCGCGTCTTAATCGCAGGTGTCGCCAGTAATCGTTCAATTGCTTATGGTATTGCTAAGGCAATGCAGGCACAAGGGGCGGAGCTAGCCTTTACATATCAAAATGATCGCCTTAAAGCGCGAGTGGAAAAATTTGCCAAACAACTCGGCAGCGATATTGTAGTGCCTTGTGATGTGGGTACGGATGCAGCCATCGAAGCCTGTTTTACTGAACTTGCTACACACTGGGATAGTTTAGATTGTATTATTCACTCGGTCGCTTTCGCGCCTAAAGAGCAGCTAGAAGGCAGTATTGTTGATAATACCACTCGTGAAGGTTCTAGTATTGCCCATGATATTAGTGCCTATAGTTTTTTAGCGATGGCAAAATACGGTAAGGCGTTAATGGAAGGACGCAAGGGTGCTTTATTGACTTTAAGCTATTTAGGCGCGGTCTCCGCAGTCCCTAATTACAATGTGATGGGCATGGCAAAAGCTAGCTTAGAAGCGGCTGTACGTTTAATGGCATATGATTTAGGCCCATCAGGGACGCGTGTTAATGCAATTTCTGCGGGACCGATTCGCACATTAGCTGCCGCAGGTATCAGTGATTTTCGCAGTATGTTAGATCATGTCGCCGCTAATGCCCCGCTACGTCGTAATGTTACGATTGATGAAGTCGGTAATGTTGCCGCCTTCTTATGTTCCGATCTTGCTTCAGGTATCACCGGTGAAATCACCTATGTTGACTCAGGTTATAACACCGTCGGTATGTCAGGTTATGGCGCAAGCTAAACCCCAAAATATTCGAGACAATATTACGGGAGCCATTCTTGCAGGCGGTTTAGCCCGTCGCATGAATGGACAAGATAAGGGCTTAATTGATTATCAAGGACAGGCATTAATTGAATATATTCTGTCTGATTTTAAATCCCAAGTTTCTACTTATATGATCAGTGCTAATCGTAATATAGCGCGTTATCAGGCTTATAATTGCCCCGTCTATGCAGATGAAATCGGTGATTTTTCTGGTCCTTTAGCGGGTATTGCAACTGCATTACGGCATTGTAAAACTGAGTGGTTAGCTTATGTGCCTTGTGATGCCTATTGCATTCCTAAGCATCTGATTGCTCGCCTTGCTCAAGCGCAGCAGCAAACGCAAGCTAAACTGTGTATTGCCAATGATGGACAGCGATTACAGCCACTTTATGCCTTAATTCATATCAGTTTATTAAGCGATTTAGAAGACTATTTAGATCAAGGAAAACGCCGCGTTATGCAATGGACACAGGCACAAGCATTAGCCATTGTGGATTTTTCAGACCAGCAAACCTTATTTAGAAATATTAATACACTTTTTTAATCATTGACCTATACAGCACTTATGTGCATAATTTGCGGCTTTATTTTCTCAGTGGAATCGTGGGAGCGCATTTTGCCAAACATCACATCAGCGAAAAAACGAGTACGTCAGGCAGAAAAAAGCCGTCAGCATAACAAACACATTATGTCAGGTATGCGTACTTGCGTGAAAAATGTTATTAAAGCTATCTCTGCTGGCGACAAAGAATTAGCACAAACTGCTTACTGTGCAGCCGTTTCATCTTTAGATGCAACAGCCAGTAAAGGGTTAATCCATAGAAATAAGGCGGCACGTCATAAAAGCCGTTTAAATAAAGCCGTTCATGCAATGTCTGCATAATTAATTGCTGCCAAGAACTTAAATTTAGGTTCTAAAGTTGCAAGGTATGGATTTAAGAGGTCACTATTAGGTGGCCTTTTTGCGTTGTATTACAGAAAATAGCGACCTTTTATTTAGATCAGGAATAAATTTTAATAAAAATGTAAATAAGTGTTGAATAGCAGGCTATTTTCTTTTACCGTTCAGGCTTAGCAAAGTTGGCTGGGCAATCGCGCCTTATTTTAATAAGGGGAGGTAAAGTCCGGGCACCACAGGGTAGGATGCCAGATAACGTCTGGGTGGCGTAAGCTAACGGCCAGTGCCACAGAAAGGATACCGCCTCGAAAGAGGTAAGGGTGAAATGGTGCGGTAAGAGCGCACCGCGTTACTAGCAACAGTAACGGCAAGGTAAACCCCATCCGGTGCAAGACCAAATAGGAATATGTCGGCGTGACCCGCGCTATATTCGGGTAGGTCGCTTGAGATGCATAGCGATATGTATCCAGATGAATGATTGTCCTCGACAGAACCCGGCTTATAGGCCAACTTTGCTAAGCTAATCGCGTAAAAATTCCAACGTTCTACTATAATCTCTCTAAATTTCTTATTGCTTAGACTGGCTTAACTTAAACCGTGTTTTATTTTCTCGTTGATCATCACTCTATAAAATAACCCTTTTCAAGTATGATTTTTCCGTGATACCGCAATAACTCCTAAATATATTGGCATTGATACAAATTTCGATATAACAAAACTCTAGGCATCAAAATAATGACAACAACGTTTACACATGAAACGGTTTTATTAACAGAAGCCGTTGCCGCATTGAATATTCAAGCGGATGGTATTTATATTGATGGTACATTTGGACGGGGTGGGCATAGTGCTAAAATTATTCAGCAGCTCAATGAAAATGGGCGTTTATTGCTAATTGATCAAGATCCTGAAGCGATTACTAGCGCACAACAGCGCTATAGCGATGATCCTCGTATTAAAATTTGGCAAGGCTCATTTCATGATATTCCACAAGCGCTACAAGAAAGTGGACTACCTGCACAAATTGATGGTCTATTATTAGATTTAGGCGTGTCTTCGCCTCAATTAGACGATGCTAGTCGCGGCTTTAGTTTTAGTAAAAATGGGGATTTAGATATGCGTATGAATCCTGATGTTGGACAATCTGCGGCAGAATGGCTGAATACAGCCAAGGAAACAGATATTGCTAATGTGCTGTGGCAGTATGGGGAAGAGCGTCTATCGCGCCGTATTGCTCGCACTATTGTGGCTAAACGAGCTGAAAACCCTTTGACGACAACACAACAATTAGCGGATCTCATTGCCGCTTGCGTTCCCCGCGAAAAGCATAAACATCCTGCAACCCGTAGTTTTCAAGCCGTTCGTATCTATATTAATCAGGAGTTAACCGCGCTTCAAGCATGTTTAGATACTGTGCCTAATTATTTAAAAAAATCGGCGCGTCTAGTGGTTATTAGTTTTCATTCTTTAGAAGATCGTATCGTGAAACGCTTTATGCGTAGCCATTCTCGCCCACCTAAAATTCCAAGAGGTTTACCGATTATGATGGATGAAACACATAAACCTTTATTGACTTTAATCGGCAAAGTCCATAAAGCCAGTTTAGAGGAAGTGAATAGAAACCCTCGTGCGCGTAGTGCAGTGATGCGAATCGCGGAGAAACAAACTTGATTGCACCTGTTTGGAGATTACCGATGCTGATCTTAATGTTTGTGACAACGCTTTGGCTAGCCATTTCTGTGGTTGAAAATCGTTATCAAGTTCGGCATTTATATACCCAGTTACAGAAATTAGAAAAGCAGCGTGATGAACTCAATTTAACCTGGGGGCGGATTCGCTTAGAAAAAAGCACTCGGATTAACCACACAGAAATTGAACGACAAGCGCGAGATCAGTTAAATATGAAAATGCCTGATGTCGTGGATATTAAGGTGATCCGAGAGTGAATGTAAAACCTAAAAGCCCAAAATCTAAACGTCGTATTAAAAATAAAGTCTTTCCCATCTATCGTGGGCGACGTTTATTACTACTGAGTTTGCTCTTAGCGGGCATTGTGGTACTACTCTTTCGGGCTGCTTATATCGAAATTTATCAACAGGATCGTTTTCAAAAAGAGTCCGATAAACGCAAAATACATAAAGTGAGTATACCCGCTTATCGTGGTTTGATTCTTGATCGCAATGGCGATGCACTGGCGATTAGTTCTCCTGTTAAAAATATTTCTTGTAATCCAAAAAAATTATTACAGCAACGCACTCAACTGCATCAAAAGGCGGAAAGATTACGTCTGAATATATTAGCAAAAGGCAAAAAAGTTTCTAGAAAAGAACAGGATGAATTTGAAATAGCCAAATTTGATTTTATTAAATTTTCAGAGAAGCTACAAAAATTAGCTGCACTATTAGCGATGAGTAGCGATGATTTAGAAAAAAGATTGCATAAATTTCGCAAGAAAAGATTTCATTATCTTAGCAAAAATCAGACACCAGAAATTGCTAAAAATATTCTCGATTTAAAGCTTCCTGATATTCGAGCTGAGCAAGAGTATCGTCGTTTTTACCCGATGGCAGAATCTGCCTCGCATTTAATTGGTTTTACTAACAGTAATAATAAGGGCGTTGTTGGTATTGAGCGGGTTAAAGATCAATATCTCTCGGGAAAAGTAGGTAAAAAGCGCGTAATGCGGGATAGTCTGGGACGTAATATTGAAGATATTGAACTATTAGAAAAAATGATTCCTGGTCGGAATGTCACCTTAAGTATTGACCGTCGCTTACAGTATGCGACCTATAAAGCCCTCAAACATCAAGTTTTTCGTTTAGATGCGACCTCAGGTGCAGCGATTGTACTGGATACACAAACGGGAGAAATTTTAGCGATGGCAAGTATGCCTAAATTTAACCCTAATAATCGTTTAGACCGTAAACCACATAATTATCGTAATCGGGCGGTTGCGGATATGTTTGAAGTGGGTTCAATTATGAAGCCATTGACGATTGCAGCCGCCATTAGTACGCGTGTCATTGACCCTAATATAGAAATTGATACTAGCCCCGGGTGGTTAAAATTTAGTAAACGTTATACGATTCGTGATGCAAAGAATTACGGCTTAATGTCTCTGTCTCGTTTATTAGCAAAGTCCAGCAACGTCGGTGCAAGTCGTATTGCATTATTGATGGCACCCCGAGACCATTGGATGTTTTTAAATCGTTTAGGTTTTGGACAAAAACCCCATGCAGGTTTTGATAATGAAGCTAAAGGTTCAATTCGTGATTACACTCAATGGAGCAAAGTAGACAGTGCTTCGCACGGTTATGGCTACGGTATCGCAGCAACTTTATTGCAAATGGTAAAAGCTTATACACCATTAGCGACAGGAGGACAGTTGCGAGACCTGAGTATTACCCGCTTAAAAAAGCCTAAAATCAGCCAAAATTTGATGTTAAAACCTGATGCTGATGCCGTACTAAATATGATGGAAACAGTCGTTGCACCCAAAGCCACAGGAAAATTAGCAGCAATTGCAGGTTATCGTATTGCAGGTAAAACAGGTACAGCCCGTAAACTGATTAATAAAAAATACCGAACGGATCGTTTTATGACCAGCTTTATAGGAATTGCTCCCGTGAGTCAACCCCGTCTTATTGTTGCTGTCATGATTGATGATCCCAAATTAGATAAAAGTGGCGGCAAGGCAGCCGCGCCTGTATTTGCAAAAATTATGGGTGCGGCATTACGCATCCTCGATATTGCCCCTGATAAATTGCCAAATACGTCTATACAGAGTTCAGTTAAGCAAACTCATTCTGCAACACAAACAGAACCTGTCTTATGAATATATGGATTTACTTCACTCATACTGCTAAAGGACTTAGCATCTTGTAACTGGACTTACTTATGAATCAATCTATTAACCCTAACATCGCTTTAAGCACACTTTTATCAGCGTATCTTGATCAGCAGCAATTAGCTGCTATTGAGAATATTACTATTACAGGAATGAATTTAGATAGTCGAGCCATTCAAACAGACATGCTCTTTGTTGCTTTACAAGGTGGGCAAACCCACGGACTTCGTTTTGCTAAAAAGGCAGAGCAATTAGGGGCAGCCGCTGTTATTTGGGAAAGTAGTATTGAGAATGAAACAAATATTGAGCTACCTAAACTAGGCATTCCTTTAATTGCGATTGAGCATTTAAGCAATCACTTAGGCAATATTGCTGCCAATTACTTTAATCACCCCAGTCGTGATTTAAATATGGTTGGCATTACAGGTACAGATGGAAAAACCTCGGTTAGCCATTTTATCGCCCAATCATTAAATAGCGAATTTACTGATACTTGTCGAGTTATTGGCACTTTGGGAATTGGTTCACCTGATAAGCTACAGACCGCTACACACACCACGCCCGATGTCATTAGTGTACATAGCCTATTACAGCAACAAAAAGTCAGTCAAGCCCGTAGCGTTGCGATGGAAGTATCATCACATGCACTCGATCAAGGACGGGTCAATGCCGTCAATTTCAATACGGCTGTTTTAACCAATTTAACCCGTGACCACTTGGATTATCATCATACGGTTGAAGCATATGCTGCCGCAAAAGAAAAGCTATTTTACTGGCAAGGTCTGGATAATATTGTGGTTAATATTGATGATGCAATGGGATTACGTTTAGCTAAAGATCGAGCTAATTCAGAGATGCGCGTTATTGCTTACGGCTTAAATCCCCCTTCTGATTTACCCAAAGGGGTTGAATTAATTTTAGCAAAACAGGCAAGTTTTGATCATCGCGGTATTATCGCGAATATTGTTACGCCTATCGGAGAAAGTGTATTAACTGCACCGATATTAGGACGTTTTAATCTAAGTAATCTATTAGCTGTATTGGGTGTAATGATGAGTATGGATTATTCATTGGACAAAGCACTCGCACAAATTAAGTCTGTTATGACCGTTGCAGGACGAATGCAACGTATTCAAGCTCCACTTCTATCAGCATCTACTTCTTCCAGTCATCAACAAGATTCAAGATTATTAGTGGTTGATTATGCACATACCCCCGGTGCTTTAGAACAAGCCTTATTAGCCCTGCGTGAACACACGCAACAGCGTCTTATTTGTGTATTTGGCTGTGGTGGTAACCGTGATACGGGTAAGCGTGCTTTAATGGCGAAAAAGGCCGAAGCATTAGCGGATGAGGTTATTGTAACGGATGATAATCCCCGCAATGAAGATGCCAGTAAAATTTTTAGGGACATTAAACAGGGTTTTAAGAAATTGGAAAAAGTTGTTTTTGAACATGATCGAAATACAGCCATTCGTTTAGCTGTTAAACGAGCCCAAGCAGGTGATGTCGTACTAATTGCAGGTAAGGGGCATGAAACGGTGCAGATAGTCGGGAATCAAAAGATTGCTTTTGACGACCGAGAAGTTGCAAAAATGGCCTTGCAGGAGATACGTTTATGACATGGTTAAGCCTCGCTCAAATAGCTGAGATGACACAAGGTGAGCTAATTGGCACAGATGTCAATATTGATAGTGTTAGTACTGATTCACGTAATACCGATGCAACGCAATTATTTATTGCGCTAAAAGGTGAACGTTTTGATGCGCATGATTTTGTTTCTAAACTGGAAGGGGTCGCTGCTGCAGCATTAGTCGATAAAAAGATTAACTGTGATTTACCCCAAGTTTTAGTCAAAGATACACGGCTAGCATTGGGTAATTTAGCCGCAGCATGGCGACAACAGCTGTCATTACCCGTGATTGCTTTAACAGGCAGCAATGGTAAAACCACAGTTAAAGAAATGTTAGCGGCTATTTTATCTAAACAAGGCAATGTATTGGCAACTATTGGCAATTTAAATAATGAAATTGGTCTACCCTTAACCTTACTTAGACTACGTAAACAGCATGATTATGCCGTTATTGAAATGGGTGCTAATCATTTTGGTGAGATTGACTATTTAACCCAAATGACTCGTCCTGATATTGCCCTCATTAATAATGCAGGTGCAGCGCATTTAGAAGGTTTTGTTGATATTCGAGGTGTCTCTCGGGCTAAAGCTGAAATATTTTCGGGGCTTGGTGAAACAGGAATTGCCATTATTAATAAGGATGATCCTTATAGTGCGTATTGGCAGCGACTTTGCAAAAACAAAACTCAAACGAGTTTTGCAATGCATAGCACAGCAGATATATCTGGCACGTTTGATTCACAAGGGCAATTGTGTATTAACACGGATCAACACCGTATCACGGTAAAGCTGCAACTATTGGGTGATCATAATGCCATGAATGCCTTAGCCGCGACAGCAACCGCACTGGCTGTTGGCGCAGAACCGTCTAGCATACAGTATGGTTTGGAAAGTATGCAGGCAGTTAAAGGCAGATTAGCGCCGATTGAAACAGCAGAAGGGGCTTATTTAATTGATGATACTTATAACGCTAATCCAACCTCCTTACAAATGGGAGTTAATGTTTTAGCGAAACGGGATGGAATTAAAATATTAGTGTTGGGAGATATGGGTGAACTCGGCGATGATGTCAAAAAATTACATTACGATATTGGTAAACAGGTGAAGTATGCAGGTATCGATCAATTAATTGGTTTAGGACAATACAGCCAACAGGCTTGCTATGCATTCGGTGAAGGGGCAAAGTCTTTTTTAGAAATGGATGCTTTATTAAGTTATTTAAAACCTTTAATACAAGCCAGAACGTCTGTATTAATTAAAGGTTCTCGGGCAATGAAAATGGAGCGTGTAGTAAACGCTTTTAGTAAGGAGAGCGTTATCTAATGTTAGTGAGTTTATTTGATTTTTTAAGTCAATATTATAGTGTTCTTAATGTATTTCAATATTTAACCCTACGCGTCATTATGGGAATTCTAACGGCATTAGGTATGTCGTTGTGGTTAGGACCTAAAATGATTCGTTATTTGACCCGTTTGAAAATTGGTCAATATATTCAATCTGACGGCCCTGATCATCATCAAAAATCAGGTACACCCACAATGGGGGGGGCATTGATACTCAGTAGTATTTCAGTTGCAACACTTTTATGGAGTGACTTGAGTAATCACTATGTTTGGGTCGTGCTGATTGTCACCTTAGGGTTTGGTTTAGTGGGTGGTTTAGATGATTACACTAAATTACGGCAGAAAAAAAATGCAGGTTTAAGTGCTAAATCTAAGTATTTATGGCTCTCTTTGATTGGTTTATTAGCTGTTGTCTATTTGTATGTCACCGCTGATACCCCCGAAGCAACTACATTATTCTTCCCTGTTTTCAAAGATGTATCTTGGCAAATGGGGCTGCTATTTATTCCTTGGGCTTATTTAGTCATTGTTGGCTCAAGTAATGCGGTTAATTTGACTGATGGACTGGATGGTCTGGCGATTATGCCTACGATTATGGTCGCAGCAGGTTTAGGAATTTTTGCTTTCGTAACAGGAAATAGTGTTTTCTCAGCCTATTTGGAAGTGCCTTATATCGCAGGTACAGGTGAAATTGCCATTTTCTGTGGCACGATTTTTGGAGCAGGTTTAGGTTTTCTTTGGTTTAACACCTATCCCGCTCAAGTCTTTATGGGAGATGTCGGTGCATTATCATTAGGTGCAGCCTTAGCCATTATCGCGATTGTTATTCGTCAAGAAATTGTATTAGCAATCATGGGTGGTTTATTTGTTATGGAAGCGGTATCGGTCATTTTGCAAGTCGGTTCTTATAAATTAAGAGGTGGAAAGCGGATTTTCTTAATGGCACCGTTACACCATCATTTTGAAAAGAAAGGTTGGGCAGAACCTAAAGTGATTGTACGTTTTTGGATTATCACGATTGTTTTGGTTTTAATTGGATTGGCGACGTTAAAGATTCGTTAATACGCTAATTTCAATCGACTGATTAGATTATTATAGAGGTAAATATTCATGGCAACAGTACAGAAAGAATGGACAAGCTTAATTGTCGGCTTAGGTCAGACAGGCTTATCTGTTGCCTATTACTTAGCACGTAAGGGTATTAGTTTTGCTGTTGTTGACAGTCGTAAAAACCCGCCAAGAAAAACGGAACTACACAAGAATTTTCCTGATGTCATGACCGAATTTGGTCACTTTAACCCTAATACCTTTATACAAGCGAAACAACTAATCGTTAGTCCGGGGGTTGCGGTGGCAACCCCTGCTATTCAAGCCGCTAAACAGCAAGGTGCAGAAATTATTGGTGATATTGAGCTGTTTGTGCGTGATGTTAATAACAGTACACAAATACCCATTATTGCGATTACAGGCTCGAATGGTAAAAGTAGTGTCACCACTTTAGTGGCTGAAATGGCTGAAAAAGCAGGTTGGTGTGTGTATGCAGGCGGCAATCTTGGTACAAGCTCATTAGAATTATTGCAAAAACCTCAGCCTGATTTATATGTAATGGAGTTATCCAGCTTTCAATTAGAAACAACCCACTCTCTCCAAGCCAGTTCAGCGGTTATTTTAAATTTATGTGAAGATCACATGGATCGCTACGATCATTTTGATGATTACGTGGCAGCGAAACGAGTTATTTTCAAACAAAGCCAATGGGCAGTGATTAATCGTGATGATGACTTAGTCTTTGCACTGAGATCAACATTAGCCCCTGAAATTCCTCAAATTTCATTTGGTTTAGATCAGCCTGAAGAGAATCAATATGGCGTTAAAGCAGGTCACCTTTGCAAAGGCAAACAACGCTTGATGCTGACGAATGAAATCAAAGTGCCGGGGCAGCATAATATTTCCAATGCACTCGCAGCACTGGCGCTGGGTGAAGCAGTTAATATTCCACTTAAAGCCATGCTCAATGCTATTCGTGCTTTTACAGGTTTAGAGCATCGTACTCAATGGGTTGCAAAAATTAATCAAGTACAATGGTTTAATGATTCTAAAGGCACTAATGTTGGCGCAACGCTAGCTGCCTTGGCAGGTTTATCAGGAAAAACGGTATTAATTGCAGGTGGACAAGCTAAAGATGCCGATTTTACCCCACTGACTTCTGTTGTTATAAAAAAAGCACGAGCCGTTATTCTCATCGGTGAAGATAGAGATAAGATTGCTAAAGTATTGCAGCCTAGTCTTGAAGCTCTAGACAAAAATTCCATTCCCTTAGTTTATGCAGAGAATATGCAACAAGCAGTAACGCTTGCCACAGATTTAGCACAGCCTCAAGACAATGTATTGTTATCCCCTGCTTGTGCCAGCTTTGATATGTTCCGTAGTTATATCCATCGGGGTGAAGTCTTTATGGATGCGGTTAGGAGCTTACCGAAATGACTAAAAATTGGTCAGAACGATGGCAAGAAATCAATTGGACACGTTATATTGATACAGAGTTAATGACTGTATTGATCTTATTGATTACTCTAGGCATTACTATTATGGCTTCTGCCTCTATTTCAGTCGCCGATAACAAAAATTATAGCCATATTTTTTATTTCCTCGATCGGCAACTAATTTTTATGGGACTGGGGTTAATTTTAGCACTGGTGGTTTATCAAGTTCGCATGGGATTTTGGCAGAATCTCGGGGTTAAATTATTACCTATCGTCGTGCTATTATTATTGCTGGTGTTAATTCCTGGTATTGGTAAAGAAGTGAATGGTAGTAGTCGCTGGATTTCACTGGGAATTTTCAATTTACAAATTTCAGAAATTGCCAAATTAATTACCTTAATGTATTTAGCTGGCTATATGGTACGTCACGGTAAAAATCTTGCCACTTCTCCCTCTTATAAACCTTTATTAATTCCTCTAGGAGCAATGGGTTTTATTGGTGGGCTACTCTTACTTGAACCTGATTTTGGTACCATGTTGGTGATTGTTGCCTCTAGTATCGCACTATTATTTTTAGGGGGAGTACAACTTCAACGTTTACTGTTAGTGATTATAGGGGCAATCTTAATCATGATTCCCTTTCTCTTTATGAGCTACCGGGGTAACCGTATGTCGGTATTTTTAGATCCTTGGAGCGACCCTTTAGATAAGGGTTATCAAACCGTTAATGCACTCATGGCGATTGGTAATGGTGGCTGGTTTGGGACAGGTTTAGGGGGAGGTGTACACAAATCGTATGTTCCTGAACCCCATAATGATTATATTTTTTCCATTTTAGCCGAAGAGTTTGGTTTTATTGGTATTGTTGTGGTGTTATTTTTATTTGCATGGTTGGTGAAATGTGCATTTACGATTGGTTTTAATGCCGATAAAGTGAAACAACATTATGGTGCTTATTTGGCTTACGGCATTGGTTTCTGGGTAGGATTTCAAGCCTTATTCCACATTGGCGTTAATATGGCCTTATTACCTCCCAAAGGGCTGACATTACCTTTTATTAGTTATGGTGGCAGTAGCTTATTAATTGCCTTTGTTGCCATGGCATTTTTAATGCGGATTCATAAAGAAACTCAGTTTGCCCTATACGGTGGAAGTGCTCACAATATAAAACGAAGCAAAGGAAGGCGGGTAAAAAGATGAAATATAAGCAATGGGAAACGTAAACATGACACAAAACAATAATAATACCCACTCTTATCCACATCCCATTATGATTGCGGCGGGAGGAACAGGTGGACATGTTTACCCCGGTTTAGCGGTTGCTAAAGCTTTGGAAGCCCGAGGTGTACAAATTATTTGGATGGGAACTCATAAAGGCTTAGAAGCCCGCGTTATACCCGCAGCTAATATTGAGATGGCATGGTTAAATGTCACCGGTTTACGGGGTAAAGGCTTAAGTACCTTAATCATGGCACCTATTCGGGTTGTTATGGCATTAACCCAAGCGATCGCCATTATGATTAAACATAAACCTGCGGCTGTATTGGGTATGGGAGGCTTTGTCGCGGGACCAGGAGGTCTAATTGCAGCATTAATGGGGAAACCTGTATTAATCCATGAACAAAATGCTGTATCGGGATTAACCAATCGTTTATTGTCACGTTTAGCTAAAAAAATCTTACAAGCATTTCCGAAGACCTTTAAAAAAGGCATCACCGTTGGTAATCCTGTTCGTAAAGAAATTGCCGCTATTGCAGAGCCACAACAGCGTTTAGACAATCGTTCAGATTCTTTTAATTTATTAATTGTCGGTGGGAGTTTGGGCGCACTCGCTTTGAACCAAACTGTCCCTGCAGCTCTGGCGTTACTAGATCGTTCTAAGTATAAAATTAATGTCCTACACCAAGCGGGAAAAAGTACTTTAGAAACCGCTATTCAAGCGTATGAAAATGTGGGTATTGAAGCCGAGGTCACCGCTTATATAGAGGATATGGCGGCTGTATATACATGGGCAGATTTGGTGATTTGTCGTGCAGGTGCAATGACCATTTCAGAATTAGCCGCAGCAGGTTTAGCCTCGATCCTTGTGCCTTATCCTCATGCAGTTGATGATCATCAAACTGCTAATGCAGCCTATTTAGCTGATGCCAACGCGGCTATTTTATGCCCTCAAAAAACATTGAATGCCACCTCATTAGCAAATGAACTTAAAGCACTATTCGCAGATCGAGATAAAATTATGCAAATGAGCTGTCAAGCGAGAGCATTAGCTAAGATCAATGCCACAGAAGCGGTTGCGGATATGTGTATGCAATTAGCAGGCTATGAACAATCACCATTAAAAGGGAAATAATAATAAATGAATACGGATCAAGATTTAGCTAGAAAGCGAATTAAATGCATTCACTTTATCGGTATTGGCGGTGCAGGTATGAGTGGCATTGCTGAGGTTATCGCGAACCTTGGCTATGAGGTTTCAGGTTCAGATATTGCTAGTAACGCGGTTACTCAGCGTTTACAAAATATGGGTTGTACCGTTTATAAAGGTCATCATGAACGTAATATTAAAGGGACAAATGTCATTGTGGTTTCTTCTGCCATTAATGAATTAAATCCTGAGATACAGGCAGCCCGTAAAGCAAAAATCCCCATTATTAGACGGGCTGAGATGCTAGCTGAATTAATGCGTTTTCGACAAGGCATTGCGATTGCAGGAACTCACGGTAAAACGACCACAACCAGTTTAGTCACCAGTGTACTCGTCGAAGGTCATCTTGATCCTACTTTTATTATTGGTGGAAAATTAAATAGTGCAGCGACGAACTCTCGCTTAGGCAGTGGTAATTATTTAGTCGCAGAAGCAGATGAAAGTGATGCCTCTTTTCTATTTTTAAAGCCCATTATCTCGGTTATCACCAATATTGATGCCGATCATCTTAGTACATATGACAATGATTTTAATAAGTTAAAAGATACCTTTGTTGAATTTTTACATCATTTGCCTTTTTATGGATTGGCGATTGTTTGTACGGATGACGAACATGTCCGCGATATTTTACCGCGTATTAGTCGTCCAATGATTAGTTATGGTATTCATTACCCTGCTGATATTCGTGCCTTGAATGTGCATTATCAAGGTATGCAGAGCTATTTCACTTTAGCCTGTGCTAAAGATGGACGTACAATGGATGTAGTGTTAAATATGCCAGGAGAACATAATGTTCTCAATGCATTAGCCGCGATTGCAATTGCGGTTGAACTGGATGTTGACGATAAAACTATTTTACGTGCTTTAAAAGAATTTGAAGGGGTTGGACGACGTTTCCAAAGCTATGGTGATATTGAAATCGATGCGGGGACAATTAGTTTGATTGATGATTATGGTCATCATCCAACCGAAATGCAGGTAACCATCCGTGCGGTACAAGATTCTTGGCCTGATCGCCGTTTAGTCGTGTTATTTCAACCGCATCGCTTTACACGAACTCGGGATTTATTTGAAGATTTTTCTCAAGTGTTATCGAAACCCGACGTATTAGTATTAATGGATGTTTATGCTGCCAGTGAAGAACCCATTGCAGGAGCAGATGGGCGTTCATTAGCCCGCTCCATTCGTTTGCGTGGTCAAGTTGATCCTATCTTTGTGAGCGAAGAAGATGATGTTGCGACAACATTGAAAAATATTTTAAAGGATGGCGATGTATTATTGACCCTAGGTGCTGGCAGTATTGGCGCAATCTCTAGCAACTTACCGCGTAAATTAGCAAAATGCTAATAAATTTATCTATATGACTAAGGAAAGGAAACAATACAATGATCAGTGAACAACAGAAAAAATCCTTAGGGCGTGTTGCTGTGCTAATGGGTGGCTGGGCGGCTGAGCGTGAAATTTCGCTGAAAAGTGGTGCAGCTGTATTAGAGGCATTGTGTCGTGCGGGTGTGAATGCGGAAGGTATTGATGTAAATCGTGATATTTTATCGCAATTACAAACGCAACAGTATGATCGTGCTTTTATTGTTTTACACGGTCGAGGCGGTGAAGACGGTGTTATTCAAGCAGCACTGGAATTACTGCAAATTCCATACACAGGCTGTGGAGTCATGGCTTCCGCCATTAGTATGGATAAACTCATGACTAAACGGGTTTGGATGGGAGAAAACTTACCTACCCCCCGATTAGAAATGTTAAATGCACAGACTAATTTTGCCCATGTGATTGAAAGTTTGGGTGTTCCACTAATGGTTAAACCTGCCACAGAAGGTTCAAGTATTGGTATGGCAAAGGTGAGTCATGCTGACGATTTAGAAGCGGCTTGGAAGAATGCAACTCAATATGATGATCAGGTCTTTGCTGAGCAGTGGGTTGAAGGCGATGAATACACCTGTGCTATTTTAGATCAACAAGTACAACCGTTAATTCGTTTAGAAGTACAAAATGATTTTTATGATTATGAGGCAAAGTATCAATCCAATGATACGCAGTATCACTGTCCTTGTGGTCTTGATGAGGCAACAGAAACAGAGTTACAACAATTAGCCTTGCAAGCTTTCCTTTCGGTACAAGGAAAAGGTTGGGGACGCGTTGATATGATGCGAGATAAAATGGGTAAGACATGGTTAATTGAAGTCAATACCGTACCTGGTATGACCAGTCATAGCCTTGTACCGATGGCAGCTCAAGCTAATGGGATTAGCTTTGAACAGTTAGTTGTTAAAATATTGGCAGCGACGGTGTAATTCCATGCGTATTAACCAATATAGAGCTCATCGTCCTCGTCAGCAGGCAACACTGATAGAACGAATTAAACAACGTATTGGTTTAGTGCAAAACTCACGCCTTCCTATTCAGAAAATTCGTCGTATACAAGTGATTGCGATTTTAATGATGGTACTGGGTGCAAGTTTATGGATAAAGAATTTACTGACTAACCCGAATCATTGGCCAATTAAAAATGTTGAAATCAAAGGTGATACGGAACATGTTAGTCAAGCGTTATTAAGTGAGATTATTCAAAAGTATACCCGTAGTAATTTATATCAATTGAATGATATTGGCTTAGAAACAGAGTTAGAAGCACTGGATTGGATTAAAAATGTTCGTTTACAAAAATCATGGCCAAGCAGCCTAGCTATTTATATTACTGAACATAAGCCTATTGCCTCTTGGGGTGAAACGCATCTTTTAGACCAACACGGTGAAATATTTAAAGGTCAATTATCTGAAAACCCTGTGAATTTTCCAAGACTATACAGCCCTGAAAATAAGGGGCTTGAGATGAGTCAAAATTATTTGAAAATTTCACAAAAATTGAGTGAAATTCCATTGCGTTTAACAGGTTTACAAGAAGATTCACGAGGTTCATGGCAGATTAATTTTGAAGAAGGATTAGTAGTAAAAATTGGTGTATACGAACAAGATAAACGCCTACGGCGTTTTATTGCAGGCTACAACACTGTATTAGCGCGGCAATTAAGTAAAATCAGTATCGTTGATTTACGTTATACCAATGGTTTTGCAGTGGAGTGGAAATGAACACGGTTCATTTATCATATTTCCCCCTTTGGGAAAGCAATAATATTAATAGAAGGGCGGTGAAACGATGATCGTTGCATTAGATATAGGAACGTCTAAGGTCGTCACCTTAATTGGTGAAGTCAATGACCATGGCGGTATGGATATTGTCGGAATTGGTAAAAGTATCTCACGGGGTATGAAGAAAGGCGTAGTGGTGAATATTGAATCCACTATTCATTCAATACAACAATCCGTAGAAGAAGCTGAACTGATGGCTGGCGTACAAGTTAAGTCAGTATATGCGGGAATTGCAGGAAGTCATATCCAAAGTCTAAATTCTCATGGTATTGTGGCAATTAAAGACAAAGAAGTCATGACAACCGATGTAGAACGAGTCATGGATGCCGCTAAAGCCGTTGCGATTCCTGCTGATCAACGTATTTTGCATGTATTACCACAAGAATTTGTAATTGATAATCAAGAAGGTATTCGCGAACCTGTGGGAATGTCGGGGGTTCGTTTAGAAGCAAAAGTTCACTTGGTCACAGGTGCAGAAAGTGCAGTGCAAAATATTATAAAGTGTGTAGAACGCTGTGGTTTAGATGCTGAAGATGTTATTTTAGAACAAGTTGCATCAAGCTATTCTGTGCTTGAGGAAGAAGAAAAAGAGCTGGGGGTTTGTTTGGTCGATATTGGTGGGGGAACCAGTGATATTTCGGTTTTTCTCAATGGTGCGATCCGTCATACCGCAGTTATTCCTATTGCAGGTGATCAAGTAACCAACGATATTGCCGTTGCTGTACGGACTCCAACGGACGAAGCTAATAATATAAAGATCCAATATGGTAGTGCTTTACGTCACTTATTAGAAGAGGAGACAATTATTGAAGTAGCTGGTGTGGGTGAACGTGAACCGAGAGGACTTTCTACCCAAACATTAGCTTCAGTAATTGAACCTCGTTATGAAGAACTATTTTTATTAGTCCTTGCTGAGTTACGTCGTAGCGGTTACGAAGAATTGGTTGGTGCAGGTGTTGTACTCACAGGTGGTGCATCCAAAATTATGGGTGCGGTTGAATTAGCAGAAGAGGTATTTCATATGCCTGTTCGAGTTGGAATGCCTCGCCATGTCGGTGGATTACGGGGTGAAGTGGAAGATCCTGTACACTCAACAGGAGTCGGGTTGCTATTGTATGGTGCAACTCAACAAGTTTATGGTGAAAATCGCACCTACAACTTGAACTCCTCAGGTAGCTTATGGGAACGATTAAAAAATTGGTTTACTGGAAATCTATAGCCTTTGCAAATGATTGCGTTGCATGATTAAGGCTATTATAAATTTGTAAAGGAGACAGGCATGTTTGAATTAATGGATAATGAAGCACAAGGTGCTGATATCAAGGTCGTTGGTGTCGGCGGCGGAGGCGGTAATGCCGTCAAGAATATGGTCGATGCAGGTATTGAAGGCGTTGAGTTTATTTGTGCAAATACCGATGCACAAGCACTTGAAACTTCAGGTGTAAAGACAATTTTGCAGTTAGGCAGTAGCTTAACGAAAGGTTTAGGTGCGGGGGCAGACCCTGCAGTTGGACGTGAATCGGCTTTAGAAGATCGTGAACGAATTAAAGAACTTATTCTGGGAACAGATATGCTCTTTATTACAGCTGGAATGGGTGGTGGTACAGGCACGGGTGCAGCTCCTGTTGTCGCAGAAATGGCAAAAGAATTGGGTATTTTAACTGTTGCTATTGTGACAACCCCATTTCCATTTGAAGGCCCGAAGCGTATGAGTTCAGCGAAAGGGGGCATTGAGGAACTGCGTAATTCTGTAGATTCTTTAATTACCATTCCTAACCAAAAATTACTGACCTCATTAGGTAAGAATGTCACTTTATTAGATGCCTTTAAAGCAGCCAATGATGTGTTACTTGATGCAGTACAAGGTATTTCAGAGCTTATTACTCGCCCTGGTTTGATTAACGTGGATTTCGCGGATGTGAAAACTGTTATGACCGATATGGGGGTTGCAATGATGGGTTCAGGCAGTGCATCAGGTGATGATCGTGCCACAAAAGCCACAGAACAAGCCATTTCTAGTCCTTTATTAGAAGATGTCAATCTTCAGGGTGCTCAAGGTGTTTTAGTTAATATCACTGCGGGTATGGATATGGGTATTAACGAATTTGACGAAGTCGGTGAAGTCGTACGTCAATTTGCGTCTGATGATGCCATTGTAGTCGTCGGAACGGTTATTGATCCTGAAATGAGTGATGAAATTCGGGTAACACTGGTAGCAACAGGTCTACGTGAAGAAGAAGAAATTGAACTTGCTAAGACCTTAAATGCACAAACACAGCAAAAACAACGAGCTAAAACGCGTTCACATTTAAAGCCTGTGGTATTAGAACCCGCCCAAAAGACAGCCGTCGGTGCTGAAAATATAGTGGTCAATAATGAGCGTAGCTATGGTGCTACCAGTAATAGTAATAAGCCCCAATATGATTCTTTAGATATTCCTGCTTTTTTAAGAAACCAAGCAGATTAACGGCTTAAATATGCTGAAAAAAACATCTGCTTTCATATCATCGTCATGCCCGATTGGATGACGATAAGATTATTATGTTTTGCTGTATCTTTATACATATTTAGTTGTTACTAAGATTTTTACAAAAAATAAACCTATATTAGATACACCATTTATTTTTATTTGTGGAGTTGAACTTGTTAGTACAAAGAACAATAAAAAAAGTTATTGAAACTTCGGGTGTTGGTCTCCATTCTGGAAAAAAAGTTTCAATGCGTCTGCGTCCCGCAGCAGCAAATACAGGCATTGTATTTTATCGCTTAGATTTAGATGAACCTGTAGAAATTAAGGTATCGCCGACAATGGTGGGTGAAACGGTACTCAGTACCACTTTAGTCAAAGATACGGTAAAAGTATCAACCATTGAGCATTTACTTTCTGCCTTAGCAGGTTTAGGTATTGATAATATCTATATTGACCTCAATGCTGAAGAAATTCCTATTTTAGACGGTAGCTCTGCTCCCTTTGTTTACTTAATTCTTTCTGCTGGGATTAAAGAACAAAACAATCTGAAAAAATTTATTCGTATTAAAGAAAAAATCACTTATTCAAAAGGCGATAGTTGGGCAAGCTTACAACCCTATAATGGCTTCTCTGCTTCTTTTGAAATTAATTTCAATCACCCTATCGTTAATGAAACCCAACAATATCTCTGTTTAGACTTCGCTAATAACTCTTATGTTGATGAAATCAGTCGAGCGCGTACCTTTGGTTTTATGCGTGATGTTGAATATCTACGTTCAAAAAACCTCGGTTTAGGGGGCAGCTTAGATAATGCCGTGGTTTTAGATGAATATAAAGTACTCAACCCTTCAGGCTTGCGTTATAAAGATGAGTTTGTAAAACATAAAATACTGGATGCAATCGGTGATTTATACACCTTAGGCTATGGCATTATTGGTGCATTTCACGGACATAAATCAGGTCATGCGATTAATAATTTATTAGTACGAGAACTGCTATTAAATCAACAGGCATGGGAAATCGTTACGTTTGATCAACAATCTGCTCCTGTACGTTATATCGATGGTTTAGCTTGGGCATAATTATTGATACTAGATTCTATCATTCGCAATATCTTTAAGTAATTGGCGCATTTCATCATCTTCAATATTATTGGCTTCAAAAATCATCTCATCCACTGCTTTTTGACTGACAGGTTTGCGAATTTTATTTTGATCAACAGACAAATTATTTGACTGTTTTTTAATCGTTTCACTTGCTATTTTAGTTGGAATCAATCTAATATTGATGCCGTTTAAGTTAAACTGGTGAAGTTTATTTAAGTGAGCAAGGAGTTTACTTTTTTGATATTGCATTTGTGTTGCCAACATTTGGCTATTCGTAAAAACTGTTAACTGTCGCTTTGAACAGACTGGCCAAAACTGAATGTCTTTACTTTCAGTCGGTATAGACAATAACGGACGCATACTATTCTGCAACTCATCCAGCTGTTGAAGCCCTTCGGTAATATTACTGGGGGTATATGAACTAATTTTTTTCATAATGACACCAAATTTTAATGGAAATTATAAAGATGTTAAACGCTATCACAACAATTATCGTGCTTTAACAGGAGAGATTCAATGAAAGTTATATGCCTGAGTCAGGACGGCTCGCGTAGAGCCTCGTTTTGCTTAAATCCGTGGACACACCTCATTGTTCCCGCATTCCTTGTGGCATTATTGATTGGCGGTCTATCCATTAATCAAATTTTAGGTTTATATCAACTTGAGAATACTCCGCAACAAAGCCAACTTTCTGAACAAGAAACCAGCAAAATATTAACCGCATTAGAACAACAAATGTTAACGGTTAAACAAATCAAACAAAAATATTCAAACTATACCGTTGATGTGGATGCACTGACCAAAAAACTGGGTGAATTAGAAGCAGAAACCTATCGCTTACGGGCTTTAGGTATGCGTGTAGTTAAAATGGCAAAGCTGGACTCAAACGAATTTAACTTTGATATTAAACCGGGGCAAGGTGGCCCTGACGAGTTTGGAAATTTTGAAGATACTTCAACCGCCGCAGGCTTAATGAAGAGTGTAATGCAATTAGAAAGCGTCCTCTCGAATGAACAAAAAATGATGACGGGTATGTCAAAGATTATACAAGGTCGCCTACTTGATGAAGAAGTGAAACCTTCTGGTAAACCTGTCGCCCAAGGTTATGTCTCTTCCTCCTATGGTTATCGTCGTGATCCATTTAATGGACGCAGCCGTATGCACCGTGGGATCGATTTTGCTGCCAAAACGGGTACACCGATATACAGTGTGGCTGTTGGCGTAATTTCTTTTGTCGGACGCAAAGGGGGATACGGTAATGCAGTTGAAGTCGATCATGGTAATGGGCTTGTCAGTCGTTACGGTCACTTAAGTGAATTTAAGATCGAGATAGGTGCATTGGTTAAGAAAGGTGATTTAATTGCTTTAGCAGGCAGCACAGGACGTTCGACAGGGCCACATTTACACTTGGAAATTTTACAAAATGGTACGCAAATTGACCCGTCAAAGTATCTTAGCCAGTTTTTAAAAAAGAAATAATACATAACTAATACTACTAAGAATGATTTTATCAGCATTCTTTAATCCGTAAATGAGGATACTATGCTTGGTGCAATAACCAAAAAAATATTTGGAAGTCGCAATGATCGACTTGTAAAAAGCTTCGCAAAAAAAGTCAAAAACATAAATGCGCTAGAAGAAGAATATATTCAACTCAGTGATGATCAATTAAAAGCAAAAACGGCTCATTTTAAAGAACGTTTAAAGGCTGATGAAAGTTTAGATGATTTACTCTCTGAAGCATTTGCCGTGGTACGAGAAGCATCCAAACGTACCTTAGGTATGCGTCATTATGATGTGCAAATGATTGGTGGCATGGTACTGCATGAAGGCAAGATTGCCGAGATGAAAACAGGTGAAGGTAAAACCTTGGTCGCCACACTGGCTGCCTATCTCAATGCATTGTCAGAAAAAGGCGTACATGTTATTACCGTCAATGATTACCTTGCTCAACGTGATGCGAATGGTCTATCTAAACTGTACAGCTTTTTAGGTTTATCCACTGGTATTATTATTTCAGGTTTAAATCAGGAACAACGTCAAACGGCTTACAACGCGGATATCACTTACGGTACTAATAATGAATTTGGCTTTGATTATCTACGCGATAATATGGTATTTGCCAAAGAAGAACGGGTACAGCGTGCTTTAAACTTCACGATTATTGATGAAGTCGATTCTATTTTGATTGATGAGGCACGTACGCCTTTAATTATCTCAGGACAGAGTGACGGCTCTTCAGATTTATATATTGTTCTCAATACCATTATTCCAAAATTAGAACGTCAAGAAGTTGAAGAAACCAAAGATGTGGTGGTTGCACCTGAAGATGAAGGTGATTTTACCGTTGATGAAAAATCCAAACAAGTATTCTTAACCGAGCGTGGTCAAGAACGCTCAGAACGTATGTTGCAAGATATTGGCGTATTGAAACCTGATCAAAGTTTATTTGATAGTAATAGCGTTATTATTTTGCACCATCTGGTCGCCGCCTTACGCGCACATACCCTCTTTACCTTAAATGTTGATTACATTATCAAAAATGGCGAGATCATTATTGTTGATGAATTTACAGGACGTACGATGCCCGGACGACGTTGGTCTGAAGGTTTACATCAAGCAGTTGAAGCGAAGGAAGAGGTTGAGATTCAAGCAGAAAGCCAGACAATGGCTTCGATTACCTTCCAAAACTATTTCCGTATTTATAATAAATTATCAGGTATGACGGGAACAGCCGATACTGAAGCCTTTGAATTACAAGATATTTATGGTTTAGAAGTAGTGGTTATTCCGACCAATAAACCCATGATTCGAGAAGATGGCAATGATTTAGTCTATTTAACCACAGGCGAAAAATACAATGCTATCGCTAAAGAAATTCAATATTGTATTGATAAAAAACAACCTGTTTTAGTCGGTACAGCATCGATTGATAGTTCTGAATTGCTTTCGAACTTATTGAATAAAATGTCAATTAAGCACGAAGTCCTGAATGCAAAACAACATAAGCGTGAAGCGCATATTATTGAAAATGCAGGGCGTGCAGGCAGTATCACCATCGCCACCAATATGGCAGGACGAGGCACCGATATTGTTTTAGGCGGTAGCCTTGAAGCTGAACTCAATGTACTGGGTGACGATGCTAGTGCGATCAAAATTTCAGAGACAAAAGAAGCATGGCAAAAACGTCATGATGATGTATTAGCCGCAGGTGGACTGCATATTATCGGTACAGAACGACATGAATCGCGTCGAGTCGATAACCAATTACGCGGGCGTTCAGGTCGTCAGGGTGATCCTGGTTCTTCACGCTTCTTCCTTTCAATGGAAGATAGCTTAATGCGGATTTTTGCTTCAGATCGCGTTAAAGCCATTATGCAGCGTTTAGGCATGGAAAAAGGGCAGGCGATTGAAGCTAAAATTGTATCGCGTTCAATTGAAAATGCCCAACGTAAGGTTGAAACCCATAACTATGATATTCGTAAAAACTTACTAGAATATGATGATGTTGCCAATGACCAACGTAAAGTAGTTTATGAACAACGATTTGAGTTATTAGAATCAGAAGATATTGCTGAAACGATTGAAGCGATTCGTGAAGATGTCGTTAATGAAACCGTTTCTGACTTTATTCCTGTCGGCAGTATTGATGAACAGTGGAATATTGAAGGCTTAGAGAAAGCCTTACTAGCAGAATTTGCGATTCAAATATCTGTACAAGCATGGTTAGATAAAGACGATAGTTTATTTGAAGACAGCATCCGTGAACGTATTCAGACGGAAGTGAAAGAAACCTTAGCGAGCAAAGAAACCCTGATTAGTTCTGAACAAATGCGTCGATTAGAACGGGATGTGATGTTGCATGTTTTGGATTCACAGTGGAAAGAACACCTGTCAGCAATGGATTATTTACGTCAAAGCGTTGGCTTACGAGGTTATGCACAAAAGAACCCTAAGCAAGAATATAAACGTGAAGCATTTGAAATGTTCGAGTCCTTACTGGAACGGGTTAAACATGAAGTGATTAGCTTTATTGCTAAAATTGAAATTACTCAACCTGAAGAAGTTGAAACAATTGAACAGCAGCACCCGCAAAATCCTCAAGATATGCAATTTTCTCATGCTGAGAGCGGTAATATCTTAACCGATGATGCCGCACCAGAAGCCGAGCAAACAGGGGATGATGCTTCAGAACAACCTTATCGCCGTCCTGTGGATAAAGTGGGTCGCAATGAACCTTGTCCTTGTGGTTCAGGTAAGAAATATAAGCAATGTCACGGTAAATTAACCTAGTAATACGAAAGTTAAAGATTGAGTCCGTTTTATTTATAATATAAAACGGATTTAGTCTACCTATTCTTTTATACTCTTAAAGATATATTTAATAAAATTTTTTCTAAACTCAGTAATAATTTCATTTTTTCCAAAATTTTTCTGTATACCTAGTTAGATACTGACTTATATAGTTTATTGCAGTCAACTTGAGATATAGGATCTCCCCAAGAAGGATTGATATAAACCCCATCTTTTTTATCTAAAGATTCTTGCCATCTTTCATATATTTGATTTTTAGCCATTTTAAAATGGATTTTATCTTTATAAGTCTCACCTTCTCCTGAAACTGTCTGTATTACCTCAATAATACCCTCTTTATTAATACTTCCAATAAAAGTACCTGTATTTGCATCTTTTTCTGCTGGAATCCAGTCATGATATCCAGTCACTTTATCTCCATTTATATTAATCACTATTGTTAATACATCTGAATAAGTATGACCTGAATCTTTATATGTTGAAATATTTTCGAAACACATCTTATTTTTAGTAGGAGTAACACTATCACTCGTATTTGATAACTTTTCTTTACCCCCTTCTCCAGAATTTTTTGTACATGCAGAAATAAGCATGGACAAACAAAGTATTAATAATATTATTTTTTTCAATGAACTCTCTCCTTATTGTTTTTTTGGTAGTGCATTAGATCTAAATTTTTAACTGCCTAAAATATCCTTTAATGCATCAAATCCAGCTTGAAAAACACCATCACCGATATTCTCAATTAAACTTTCCTCATCTTGTTGAGAACAATTAAACTCTGCTGTCCATTCAATATATGTGCGATCACCCTCTGTTATAGGGATCAAGCGTAGAGTGGCTACATAATTCTCTATTGGGAATGGAGATTCAAGAATGGTATAGGTACACAGATGCTCTGTATCACTTAGAGCTAATAACCTTTCTCTTATATTTCCCCCATCCTTGATGGTCGAAATTTCTAATACATCCTATTTTGTCACTTGGCTCATTGTTTTCAATATTACTATTGACAGAAACAGGATGCCAATCAGGTAAGGAATTGAAATCATGTATTTTATTCCATACCTGATTAATGGATGCGTTGAGCATAGAACTTCTAAAAATAGTAGCGATAATATTCTTCCTTTAATATATTGGTTGATGAATTGTTAATATAGACTAATTCAAGTAAAAATTAATTGAGTATTTTGATGTCTTGTTATATTAAAATTAAGTGTTCTCATATTCTCATATTCTCATTGTAAAAGTGACAAGGTCACAAAATTAGGTTTTACTTCTCAGGGAAAACAACGACCTTTTTACAAAATTATACTTATTCCTACATATAAATCTAACGCCAAAATACGCTTTTACCCGTCTGCTTGATTTTTTTTGATCGCTGCATGTATACAAAACAAATTTTACTATAGTTTATGAAAGGAATTCAATCAGCCTCTTTTTGAAAGTATCAACCCCTTCTTTATTCCTATCATTTATAAATTCAAATATTTCATTATCAGACATATACCTATGTTTTTTTATAGACTTATAAAGTGATTTAGGTTTTTTATTTTCATTAATACCTTTTGGAAACTCAACAGTAAACTCGAATTCATCATTTTTATAATATTTGAAAACCTGTTTTTCTATATCATCAAATGGACTATAAAAGACATTATTATTGTCTTTACAATAGGCCTTATTTTTTTGGTCAGCATCTAAAATACTTATGACATGCTCTGTACAGGAAAAAAACTCCTCCTTACTGTTCCTTTTCATTAAACTTACTACATTGGTCGAACCACCTATATAGATAATTTTATATTCCTTGTGTATAGGTTCATCTTTTAATACAAACTGAAGGTAGCTTTGAAGCATTTCATCTTCTGTTAAGATATATTTATCCCATCCTTTAAATCCATAAAGTATACTTTTAACATAGTTATACGATTTTTTATGGATTGTTATTATTCCATCATTATTATCCATATAATGTAACTTTTCTTGCCCCCGAGAGGAAAATGATTTCATTAGAGCAAGGGATTGGATTGGGTTGTGAATAGAATGTTTACTCTATGTTTTTCACAAAATTCACGTAGTTCACCAAGAAGCTTTACTTGAGCAGATGCGTCTAAAGAAATATCAATTTCATCAATAACTATTAGCTTTCGGTTTTTTTGTATCAGCTTGTAAAGGTGAATAACAAAGTACTCTCCCGAGCTAAGATAATCTTCTCGTATATAATAATCATCTTTTTTTAAAAACAACGACTATGGACTAAAGTCCATAGTTTCAGGTTACGACTGAAAGTCGCAGTTTCGGCTAAAGCCGACTAGAAGCTATCTGTCTAAAAGACAGTTTAAAGTTGACTTAAAGTCAGTCGA
>WFRR01000017.1 GCA_015486375.1 Thiotrichaceae bacterium | reverse complement strand
TTGATCGAGAGCATACATTTTTACGCTAACATAGTTTTTTGATATTGATTGAGGTAGGATAAATATAATTTTTTAATAAACTATTTTTCTCATTTCTAAGCCATTCAATATTTTTTGAGTTTTCACCATGAAAAAGCATACTCCCTTCTTTTATCTTATCTCAATTTTTCTACTGTTATTTCCCTATTCTTCTGTCTTTTCAGAACCCATCGTATCAGTATTTAGCTTAGATCAAAAGACAACAAAAACATCAAAGCATATACCGAATACACCACTCAGGTTACAACGCCAAGCTAAAAATAGTACCCAAGCCAGTAGTACGGTGGAAGATATAAAGCGTAATATAAATGATCCAAATCCTATTAATTACTTTAAATTAGCCATTGATCAAGCTTTAAGTATTGATGCTTCAATTGATTATCAAACCAAAGATGGAACAGCCATCGCGGGTCAAGACTATATTGCTAAATCAGGAACCATCACGATTGATGCGGGTACAACCAGTGTCTTGATTCCTATCACTATTATCAGCGATACATTAGTAGAATCCAGTGAAAGCTTTTTTCTGACAATAACCAATCCAGTGGGCGCAAAATTTCCTGAAGGTATATCTGAAATTAGCGTGCAACATACCATTGTCGATTCATTCGATAGCTCAAGTGGTGGCTCTGTCAGTAATACAACAAACATTACGGGAGCTGTTATTGATGGTGAAATATCAGGTGCAACGGTATTTCTAGATTTAAATCGCAATGGTACATTGGATAGTGATGAACCCACGGCAAGCACGTCTAATGATGGTACTTATACTTTAGTACTTTCTGCGGCACACCAAGCACACAGTAATTATCAAAATAAAAAGGCCCCCTTAGTGGTTTATGGTGGTACTGATATTCGCACAGGTGAACCCTTCCAAGATTATTTATCTGCCATTGTTGAAGATACTAATTCAGCTAATATTACCCCTTTAACCACCCTAATTGAACAAACAGTTGGAGAAGAAATCGATCAAGGAACGATTGCAACGCTCAATGATATGCAAACTAAAATGGATGAAATTAAAACCAATCTTGCTAGTTTGCTTGATATTCAAAAAGATTTATTGTCCAAAAATCCTATTACACTGGCAACAGCAGGTGATACCTCATTAATTAATGGTGCTTTGCAATTGCATAAAGCTGCCAAAGCAATGAAAAAAGCGATGAGAAAGGAGGTCAGGGGTTTGCAAAAATCAATTCTAAAAACCTATCGATCATTAGGTAAACAATTAAAAAGTTTACAAAAATCTGCGATTAAAAGTGGTGATACAGCGTTAACTACCGCCTTAGATTCTGCATTAGATGATAACAGCCTATTTGAAGCCGATCTGATTAGTAGTGTTAAAGCAGAATCCAAAATTTTAGTTAAAGCGATCAATACTTTTTGGACAGGAAAGTCTGAAAAGTTGGATAGTGCTACGCTGACTGTTGCGATCAAAGATATTGAAGTTAATATTGTTAGCAAGGATACAACGCCGCCTGTCATTACGCTTTTAGGTGCAACATCTATAAATATTATTAAAGACACTGCCTATAGTGATGCAGGCGCGACCGCTGTGGATGATATTGATGGAACGTTGACAGTCACTAGTAGTGGCTCAGTTAATAGCAGTGCTATTGGCACATATACGATGACTTATACTGCAATAGATACCTCAAATAACATAGCAACAGCAACTCGAACGGTTAATGTTATACCTGTTGTAACATCAGGTGGCTCTGAATACCCGTATCTTCCAAAAACTATTAATAATAAAACAGCCTTAAACTTCCTTTCCATGACAACCTTTGGCGCGAATAAAGAAAGTATAGAAGCGCTAAAAAACAAAGGTATAGAAACATGGGTAAATGAACAGTTAGCATTGACTTATGAGGCTGATAATCATTTAAGACGTACCATTAAAATATCCCAAAAAGTAGCCCCAACTGAGAATCCTGAGGGTGTGAGTGCTTATATTGCAGATAATGATACGATTTTTAATAGTGATGGACGAACTAATGTTAAGACTTTTCAGATGACAGCTTGGTTTCAATCGGTACTCTTTGATGAGAACCAACTGCAACACCGCGTGGCTTATGCTTTGAGCCAAATAGTAGTGGAGTCTTTGGCTGAACCTGCTTTTATTCGTAGAGGGGAAGCCTTGGCAAGTTATTTTGATATATTGAGTAAACATGCTTTAGGAAACTATAAAGACTTACTTTTGGAGATGTCTTACTCTTCATCGATGGGACTCTATTTAACCTATCATGGAAGTAAGAAGCAGGAGACGACTGAAGGGGGTGCAGTTATTTATCCTGATGAAAATTATGCGCGTGAAATTATGCAACTTTTCACCATTGGACTTTATGAATTAAACCTTGATGGTACAGTCAAAACTGATACTTCGGGTAATACTATTCCTACCTATACTCAAACAGATGTTAACGAGTTAGCTAAAGTATTTACAGGTTGGGATTTAAAAAGAAATTCACGTTTTGGGAGTGTTGTAAACAGAAATGGAGACTACTCACACCCTTTAGAATTTACAGCTGAACATCATGACTTTAGCTCAAAAAGTGTTCTAGGTAGTACCATTCAAGCGGGTAATGAGGGTGCTGCTGATATAGCTGCTGTAATTGATATTTTGATGGCACATCCAAATATTGCACCATTTATCTCAAAACAACTCATTATACGTTTAGTAAAATCTAACCCGACACCTGCTTATGTTGCTAGAGTAGCAACGGTATTTAATGATAATGGTCAAGGTGTCAAAGGTGATCTCAAAGCGGTAGTAAAGGCTATTTTACTGGATGCTGAAGTTTGGGAAATAGCAGGGGTTAAAAAGTTCAAAGAACCGCTTTTGGCTTATACCGAATTTTTAAGAGCCTTTAAAGTACAAAAGCTACCGATTTGGAGAGTTTCTAAAACAGGGATAGATATTGAAAATGCCACCTATTTTGTTGATCCAACTAAGTATTTAGGTCAAGGGGCTGCTCGTGCTTACAGCGTCTTTAACTTTTATAATAATAACTACATACCTAACGATGCAACATTTAAACAAGCAGGACTTCATGCGCCAGAGTTACAGATACAAACAGACAATATCTTAATTGCCTTTAGCAATAAAGTACTTAATGATTTAAAGAACCGCGAGAAACGCTATCTGCTTAAACGGTATGGAACACTTTCTGATATTAGTGTATTACTGACTAAATCCAATCTTTTCTATTACAAAGGAGCAGATAAATTTTTACTTGACTGTCAAGATGAATATGCAGTGATGGAAGAGGCTATAGAAGGGAGTAGCAATGGAACGTTTAAAAGCTTCAATAGTGTTGGTCGTACTGATGATACAACAGCAGATACTAATGGAGAAACTAATCGTGACAGAGCCTTAAAAGCCTTGATTACAGCGTTAGACAATAAACTAGTGGCTGGAACATTGGGAACAAAGAAAAAAGATTTACTCTTTAATAACTATAAAGAACTTCTTTATAGAAATGCTATCAAGAACATAGATGACCCAAAAATTAAGATTTATGAAAAGATTATTATGCCTATTATTATGGCAATTGTAACATCAGAAAATTTTATGGTTCAGGAGTAGATAATGAAAACAAGAAGAGAATTTTTGAAACTAACAGGTAGTTATGCAGGGCTAGCAGCGATGGGTATTCCCCTTTCACTTTTTGCAGATGATGGGGCGACATTGACAGGCTATAAAGCGCTAGTCGTGGTGCTTCAGCATGGAGGAAATGACTCGATTAATATGTTTGTTCCCTCAGGAACAGATGTAAAAAAAGGACATCCTAATTATGCGTCTATTCGTAGTGAAAGGCTAACCGTAGCCAACAATGATTTGACAGCAGGGTTAAGCACAACAGATGGGAAGTTGACCTTAGCAACCAATCCTTATGAAAAAAATGCAGATATTACACAAGCGTACACCAAGGGTTTTTACAGACACAGTAACATTGACGGTTTGGCTAGCAATGGTATGATGCCAGAATTTGCACACTTGGTTAACCAAGGTAAAGTTGCCATGATTGCGAATGCAGGAAATATTATTGCCCCAGCAACTAAAGCCGATTTTGAAAACAACAGTGCCAATGCTGTTAGACCCCCTTATCTTTTTTCTCACAACAATCAACGTAAACTGCTTTTTAATGGCGTAGCTTCAACACTGAGTCGTAAAGGTTGGGCAGGGTTGATTGCTGATCAATGGTCAAGTATTAATGGTAACTCCGTGTATGGGTTCAATATTGGCATCAAAAGAGGCGTACATTTACTTTATGGAGAAAATAGTGAACCCTTGGTTATTAATGCAAGTGGTCCAACAAGCTACAGAAGCATTAATCGCCCTCTTTATGATAATTGGTTAGGATTGAGTGAATCTGAACGATTTAAAGGACTCTATGCTAAGTTACGAAAACACTCGTTAGATGTACAAGATGTTTTGGTCAATGATTGGGATAATAATGCACCGACTTTTAGCTCAACCAATGTTTACGGAGGAGAACTTTTTTCTTTACCCAATGTATCTACACTGGGTATAGCTACCGAGGGAAAAGTAGATGATGGATTACTCGTACAGCTTAAAGCCGTTGCTAAATTGGCAAAGATAGGTAAAGATTCAGGTTTAAAAAGACAAATTTTTTATGTCCAACAAGGTGGTTACGATACTCATGCAAATCAAGCTGAAGGTCACTCTAGTAAGCTACGAGAACTTAGCCTTGGTTTAGGAGATTTGCAATCAGCACTAACAGAAATGGGCATGGAAGATGAAGTAACAACCTTTAACCTTTCAGACTTTGGACGCTCCATAGGAGACAACGGAGACGGTACAGACCACGCTTGGGGAGCGCATCATTTTGTTCTAGGTGGAGCTGTAACAGGTGGACTTTATGGAACATTACCTGACTTAACCTTGAGTGGAGAAGATGACATATCTCAAAAAGGACGTCTTATTCCTACAACATCTATGAGTCAATATTTAGGAACGATTGTCAAATGGTTTGGAGCGGATGAAACGATGCTAAATGAGTTGTTTCCTGAACGGGTTAATTTTACTGAGCAAGATTTGAAATTTATGGGGTAAATGTAGTTTATTCTTGTTGGGAACATTCTTATATTTCAACCCCCTGAATACAATAGCCATTTTCCACAAACTGCACCCCAAGTACAAACAGCCTTTCAATTATTAGGCTATGTTTTATTTGGTCTAGCGTGGGTACATTTATTACATTGGTTAATCTCATAGAGCAATATCTTAGGTTGGTTACCGATTATAGGACAACCGATGACATGGCTATCCGCTGGGAATAGTCATCTCTTAGTCATCGGTGTACCGACCTTATTATTTGGCTTAATTGCAGCCCTGCTCTTTCACCTTATTCACTTGTAAACTTTATTGACAAAAAGCATAAATAGCTCTACTTTTTAAGAGATTGATTGTAGAAAAAATCAAGTATTTTCTTGTTAAGCGGTCAGTTTAGGATAATAAACAGTGATTTATCAAAAAATCTTACTATCGAGCGTGCTTTTTATAGGGTTAACAT
>WFRR01000016.1 GCA_015486375.1 Thiotrichaceae bacterium | reverse complement strand
CCCTTGTTTTATCTTTGTTTGTTGTTGTTGTTTTGTTTTTTTTTGTAAAATTGTTTAATTGTTATTGTGTGCCATCAGTCAGGGCAGAAAGCTCCCCGAGTGATGGCAGTCAATGCCCTTACTTAGGTTTTTTAATGCCCCAAGTAAGGGCAGTGGATGCCATTACTTGGGATTTAATAACTTCCTATTGGATATTTATTCTCTCCATTTGATAGTAGTGCCGTTGTATAATAATTTGTCACTTTTTTGAGAAAAGGGAGATTTTCCTGAGTAAGCAAGTAATGCACACTAAAAGTAAGGGTTGACGATTGGAAGGGGCAATCATGGCTTGTTAATAATGATTGTTTTTAGTACAATTTATGAAATTTTATAAAAGAATGCAGTGACTTATAAACTAAGATTATGGTCTTATCAAGTATTCCCATCTAAGTTTTTCCTATTAGGGATTATTAGGATTCATAGTTGAAAATACCACCCTACTTTGATATTTATATAGATTAAAAAAACAGCATGTGATATTTTTCCTTAACAAAACGTTACATAAACCCTACTCTGAATATCTGAATAAATTATGGAAATAACACTAAATAATTGTAATAGTATCATAGAAGCAAACCTATCTATTGAAATAGATCATTTGAATATAAAATATGGTATTAATGGTACGGGAAAAAGTACTATTTCAAGAGCAATTGAACTCAATAGTATAGATCAAAGTAACCTGAAAGAACTAACACCTTTTAAGTATATAGAAAATAACCCAGATAATATTATACCATCAATAACTTTAACTGAAAATATTGATACTGTATTAGTCTTTAATGAAGAGTATATAGATAATTTTGTTTTTAAAGAAGATGAGCTAATTAAAGATAGTTTTGAAATATTTATAAATAATAATGAATATAAAGAAAAAATTAAAGAAATAGAAAATATAGTTTCAGTTATTAAATCTGAGTTTAACAATAATGAGAGTCTCAATGAAATAATACAAGATTTAACAGAGTTAAGTGGCTGCTTTGGTAGATCAAAGACAGGATATTCAGCAGCAGGAAGTATTGGAAAAGGGCTTGGAAAAGGAAATAAAATAAAGAATATACCTGAAGGACTTGAACTATATAAAGATTATCTACACTCATCCAAAAATACAAAATGGATAAAATGGCAGGTAGATGGCAATAATTTCATTGAAATATCAGAAAAATGTCCATACTGCACATCTCCAACATCTGAAAATAAGGAGGTAATACAAAGAGTAAATACTGAATATAATGCAAAATCAATAGAGCACTTAATTAAAGTATTGGGTGTTGTAGAAAGGCTTAGTAAATATTTCCATGAAGGTACTAAGGAAAACATATACAGGATCACAAAGAATAAAACAGGAATTTCCAAAGAAGAAATTAATTACTTAAAACAAGTTAAGGAACAAATAGATACTTTAAATGAAAAGCTTATTAATCTAAAAGGAATAACTTTTTTCACTCTAGAAAAAGTTGACAAAGTTATAGATGAAATAAAATCTTTGAAAATAAAAATGTCAGTAATTCCATTCCTTAACTCTAGAGAAACACAAAAAATAATCAACCCATTGAATACTTGCTTGAATTCTGTGTTAATTCAGGCAGGAAAACTACAGGGAGAAGTAAATAAACAGAAGAATAATATTAGGAAAACAATAGAAAGATATAAGACAGAAATAAATAATTTCCTAAAGTTTGCGGGGTATAAATATATAGTAAATATAGAAGAAGATGGCGGTAAAGAATATAAAATGAAATTACAACACCATGATTTATCCTCTGTAGTTAAAAGTGGAGGTCAACATTTAAGTTATGGTGAAAAAAATGCTTTTTCACTTGTTCTTTTTATGTACGAGTGTTTATCAAAAAATCCAGACTTAATTATTCTTGATGACCCTATATCATCTTTTGATAAAAATAAAAAATTTGCAATAATAGAAATGCTTTTTAGAGGGAAAAGTTCTTTAAGAGAAAAAACTGTATTAATGCTTACCCATGATTTAGAACCAATTATAGACATAGTTAAAATTTTACCCCATACATTCAATGTACCTATGCCAAAAGCTTCGTTTCTTAGATCGAGAAATGGCATAGTAGAAGAAATACCAATAAACAAATCTGATATTTTAACATTTTCTCAAGTTTGTATTGAAAATATTGAAAATATTGAGGAGGAAATAATTAAATTAATTTATCTTCGTCGCTACTATGAAACTATTAATGATAAAGGTAATGAATATCAGCTGCTTTCAAGTCTTCTTCATAAAAAACCGACTCCCACCAAAAGAAATGGAGAGGAAGAAATTAATATGGAAAGAGAAGATATTAGTTCTACTACCCAGTTAATTAAGGAAAGAATCCAAGAATTTGACTATAATAGAATTCTTACTAGGTTAGTAGATAGTGCGAAAATATTAGAAGTTTATAATAATTGTCGTAGTGATTATGAAAAGCTTCAAATATTTAGAATAGTTAATGACAGACATGAAAATGATGTTATAAGAAAATATATCAATGAAGTTTTTCATATTGAAAGTGAACTTGTTTGCCAATTAAACCCATGTAAATATGAGATAATTCCAGAATTCATAATAAATGAATGTGATAAGTATTTTAGTACAAATGATTAATATATCAATAAGTTATAAAAACATCCTAAATCGGGTAAGAGTGGGGTTCTCTCCCGCTCAGCCCAAAGGAACTTTCCCTTTAGGCTCTCTCAGAACTGTGCGTGAACCTCTCAACTCATACGACTTCTATTGATCAACCTCTGTCTGCTGATTCCTTACTCCCATACAGAGTTAGTATTTATAACCTTTATGTAAAGCGACAATGCCACCTGTCATATTGTGATAATCGACCCGATCAAAACCAGAATCCAACATGCGTTGTTTAAGTTCTTCTTGATTGGGGTGCATACGAATCGACTCGGCTAAATAACGATAGCTTTCTGCATCATTGGCAATGATTTTCCCCATTAAAGGTAAAAGCTTAAAAGAATATTGGTCATAAATTGTATTAAGACCGGGAACAACAGGCTTTGAGAACTCAAGTACTAATAAACGTCCTCCGGGCTTTAAGCAACGGTACATAGAGGCCAAGGCTTTATCTTTGTCAGTGACATTACGCAACCCAAATGCAATGGTGATCACATCGAAATGATTATCAGGGAAGGGTAAACATTCTGCATTGGCTTGCACATAGGTCATATTGTCAGCAATGCCTAAATTGGTCAGCCGACTGCGTCCATTGCTAAGCATTGAACCATTAATATCTGATAATGTCACTGCACCATTTTCACCGACTATTTTAGAAAACTTAGCGGCTAAATCCCCTGTTCCCCCTGCCAAATCCAGTACCGTATCACCAAACTTTGCCCCAGAAGCTTGCAGGGTGAAACGCTTCCAAAGACGATGAACACCCAATGACATTAAGTCATTCATGACATCATATTTATCTGCAACGGAGTGAAATACGTCAGCAACTTTGCTGGCTTTTTCTTCTGTGGCAACGTTTTGATAACCAAAATGGGTTTGATCACGCTTGGGCATGGTAAAGCCTAAAAATTATGATTAGAATGTTTAATTGTAGCAAGCCTATCAATCCAGCGTCATCTATTGCGTTCATCTAAGTTCATTCTGATCACAATTAGAGATAGTGTGAAATTAATTTAAACATTCGCTAATATCCCTATACTATATGCGATTCAACCCGTTTATTACTTAATCACTCCTATGAAAATCTATGCTCACTAACCCTCGTCTTATCGCCACACACGCTTTACGTCGTGTTATTTATCAATCTGAATCACTCAGCGATGTATTATCTGATAGCAGTATTCAAGACTGTGATGAAAAGGCATTTATCCAAGATATTTGCTTTGGCAACCTACGTTATTTTGAAATCATCAATGTGATTTTAAAAGAATTATTGACTAAACCCTTGAAGAATAAAGATAAAGATATTGAGTGTTTATTGCGAGTGGGTTTATATCAACTGATTTATCAACGTATTCCCAATCATGCAGCGGTTAATGAAACCGTCAGTGTGACTAAAATTCTGAAAAAGAAGTGGAGTCGCGGCTTAGTCAATGGGGTTTTGCGGAGCTTCTTACGTGATCAAGATAAACTCTTAGCCAAAGCCAATCAGCAAACTAAGTCTGCCTTACCGCCGTGGTTACTACAACGCATCAAAAAAGCATGGCTCAATGATTGGCAAGATATTGTTATTGCCAGTAACCAAAAAGCTCCAATGACCTTACGACTAAATATTAATCAAATAGATCGCCAAAGCTATTTAGATAGATTAAACGCTAAAGACATTGCCGCTATTCCTGTGCAATACAGTCAAACTGCCATTCAATTGGCGCAAGCGCGAGATGTATATGATTTGCCCGAGTTTGAAAATGGACTTGTCTCGGTACAAGATGCCGCCGCTCAGTATGCAGGACAGATATTGGGCTGCAAAACAGGTATGCGGGTATTAGATGCTTGTGCTGCACCGGGGGGAAAAACAGGACATATTCTTGAAACAGCGGAACAGCTTGATGTGACGGCTGTCGATAATAAACAACAACGCTTAAAAAGGGTCGATGAAAACTTACAGCGTTTAAAACAACAGGCTAATTGTATTTGTGCTGATGTCGCTGATACCGATTTATGGTGGAATCAAAACCCTTTTGATCGTATTTTATTGGATGCGCCTTGTTCTGCAACTGGTGTGATTCGTCGTCATCCTGATATAAAATTATTGCGTAAAGATAGCGATATTGCGAATTTACAGCAATTACAGCAGCATATTTTACGGTCTTTATGGCCATTACTGAAAATAGGCGGACGTTTACTGTATGCAACTTGCTCAATTCTTCCAGAAGAAAATGAGCAACAAATTGCAGCATTCTTAGTGGAGCAAAAGGATGTTAAAGTCTGTTCTATTGAGGCACAATGGGGTATACCGCTACAATATGGGCGACAAATTTTATCAGGACAAGAATCAATGGATGGTTTCTATTATGCTTTGCTCGAAAAGATTGAGTAAGTCAAACTGCCATTATTCATCAATATAATGGCTATATTTTCAAGGAGATTTTAATTAAATTGCTTAGCATTCACTCAATACATAAATTACTCATGCTTGTCATTATAGGTTTATTAGTCGCGCTTTTTTCCAGCAGCGTTTATGCTAATAAAGGCAGTATTGCCTTTAAAAACTTTGAGCTAAAAGCAAGAGGTGAAAATCGCTATGTTATTGATACACAAATACGTTTTCAGCTCAGTGACTATTTACGTGATAGCCTGCGAGAAGGTGTTCCGATTGTGAATGAAGTTCAAATCAATTTAGTCAAAAATCGTTTATGGTGGTGGGATAAAAATGAAAATCTAGCCATGATTACCTCCTTATTAAAATATCATCCCCTAAGTCAACATTATCAAGTGATTCAACAGGACAGTAATGAATCTTGGAATTTTAAAAGTTTAAATATGGCACTAAGGAAAATGGGTCTATTAAGAAACTATGTATTACCGCAACTATCCGATGCAACCCAAGGCGGTAAATATCGTATTTCCTTATATGTGAGTCTGCGTCCTGATACCTTTAAATTTCCAATGAAAGTTCATGCCCTTTTCGTTAATAAATATAAAATAGAAACCACAGGTGTGCAGTGGCCGCTTCCCTAAAATTTAAAACACTTTTACGACTATTACCCACCGTTCTAGTTTTCTTTGTTCTGCTAATTTCACTATTAATGCTGAATTTAGCCATGCACAATCCTGAACACTTAGATGAAATTGATCCGTGGCTAACGCCCTTGCAGTTGGGGCTAGTATTACTGCTAACATTCTTAATTGTGGTTAATTTAGTCCGTGCAATGCAACACCTTAGGCAAGGAGTCGCAGGTTCACGTTTCACCATTCGGCTTTTAAGTGGCTTTATTATTCTCACTTTAATTCCTGTCATCATCGTCACCTATTTCTCACTGCGCTTTATCGGTGATCGGATTGATAGCTATTTTGATGCCAATATTGCCACAGCACTGGAAGATTCTGTTGAATTAAGTGTTCGCTCACTAGACCTAACCCAAAAACAAAATTTACTCAAGTTAAAGAATATTGCGGTAATCTTGCCTGAAATCAAACGCTGGCGATTACCCTATTTTTTAGAAAAACAACGCCAACATTTAAACGCGAGTGAACTGGTATTGTTAGATGAAAAGAAAGTCATTGTTGCGGCTAGTATTGCCACCAGTACCCAATTAATCCCTCATTTTCCTGCTAGAAGTTTATTTGATGCCTTGCGCTATAAAGAAGGATATTATCAACTTGAACCGATTGGTGATAACCAGAATTTTTCCCGCGTGGCAGTAAAACTACAATCAACCGAAGATGGTAGTTCTGCAATCTTGACTGCGTTAATTCCAATGAATAGCTATGTAGCGATGTTGACCCAAAGTGTTGAAGCAGCAAGGAATGAATACAAAGCCTTTAACCACCAACGTAATATTATTAAGCGTAGCTTTCGATTTGTTTTATTGGTGATTTTAATTATCACTGTCCTCTTTTCTATCTGGGCAGCCTTTGTATTTTCACGTCGCTTAACCCAACCTGTTAGAACCTTAGTAGAAGGAACAATGGCGGTGGCATCGGGAAATTTAAATAAAAAACTGCCTGTGTCCGATAAGGATGATTTTAGTTTATTAGCCCGCTCCTTTAATACCATGACCAAGCATTTATACGATGCACGACGCGAACGGGAAATTAGTCAGCAACAAGTACAACGGCAGCATGATTACTTAAATGCCGTAATGGAACATATTACCTCTAGTGTAATTACGCTGGATGCAGAGCGTGTGATCCGACGGGTCAATTCTGCCTCACAAGGTATTTTAGGCATTTCCTCACAAGGCTATGTAGGTAAAACCTTTAAAGATGTTTGTCATGATGCAAAGGATTTACGGCCTTTATTTGAGGCAATTGCTCCCTATCTACGCAGAAATAGTAAAGAATGGCAATGTGATGTTACCTTGCATGAGGATAGCGCACATCGACAAATTTTGATTTGTAAGGGTGCTGTACTAATGACCAAACATAATCAACCACAAGGTTATGTTTTAGTCATTGATGAAGTCACGGAATTAATTCAAGCCGAACACGATGCAGCATGGAGTGAAGTCGCACGGCGTTTAGCTCATGAAATCAAAAACCCACTGACCCCCATACAACTCTCCGCAGAACGTATTGCACATAAACTTGTGCCTATTTTAGATGAAAAATCGGCAATATTTGTTAAACGTATGACCGCAACGATTAGCAATCAAGTTAAAAATATGCAGGGCATGGTCAATGCCTTTAGTGAATATGCGCGTGCGCCCGACCTTAATTTTCGACCCTCACAATTAAATGATCTCTTAATTGAAATCAGTGAGCTATACCGCGTTAATGCTAAAAATGCTAACTTAAAAGTCGTCACGGCCGACCTTCCCTTACTAAAGCTCGATACTAATCGTTTTCGGCAATTACTGGTTAATCTGGTTAAGAATGCCCTAGAAGCCTTACCTGAAAGTAGTGATTTAGATGAACCACCGTGTATTACTTTAAGCACAGAACAAACCAGCAACGAAGTGATTCTACGCGTTTCAGATAATGGCTTAGGGATTCCTGAAGCACTATTACCGCGTCTATTTGAGCCTTACGTTACCAATAAAGTGAAAGGGACAGGGCTGGGACTTGCGATTGTTAAAAAAGTCACTGAAGAACATGCTGGCACACTTCGGGCAGAAAATAATGCTGATCGAGGTGCTTGTTTTATAATACGTTTGCCGATTGATTAAAATTCATATTCCAATAAAGCCCGATAGGTTTGATCAGGACTGTCTTTATCAATCCCGAGAATCACGCCCAGCTCCCAGAATAATTTTTTTCCTGGAGCAATACGTTTAGACCCAGTTAATACTGGACCAATACCCTTATTAAATTCGCCTGAATATAACTCAATCGCAGGTTCTAAATTAGGCTTATAACGGTAACGGGCTTGTGCAGCAAGACGGGTTTCAAATTCATTATTAATATTCTCTCCCCACTCATAAATTCCCGTTACATTGGCTGTACCCACCCATTTTCCCCACTGTTTTTCGGTAATTAAGGTTACAAAAAATTCTTCTATATTAATATCATCCTCATTTTCATAACCCATCAATAAGCCATAATCAACTGCATATTCCCCTTGCTCTGTGAGTTGATGTTTTAGCTCTACTTCGTAGCTAGATTCGGTCAAGCTTTCATCAGGTTGTTGTTTCCCTGAAATATTGATTTCTGCAAACCATCGTTCAGATAATGCCCAACCAAACCCAAACTTATGTTTAAGGATATTATCTTTTTTGGGGTTACTATCCTTTTGATAAAAGCTAGCAAAAGTGACCTCTTTTTCTTGGGCTTGAATATAAGGATGTTCAACCTTGCCAATGCTATTGCCATCCGAAAATACCATCATGCTATAGGGAAGTAATAGGGTTGCTAGAGTGATTCTCAATAAAATAGACATAGTGTTACCTGTTACCAAATAGTCGAACGATTAAGCCAAAATTGTCTTAGGACAAAAAACAGAATAATAAACAAGCCCGTAAAATAGACACTCACTTCAATTAGCGAGGGGGTTGATTCATAACCAAATACGGCATATAGCAATTGCCCCACAATAGAACGTTCTGAAATCCATGCGGAGCTGTCCCATAAAGGAGCCTGTGAAGCTAGCCAATCGGCTTGAATTAAGAGTTGAGTCGCTTGTGACAGCATCCCCGCTGCAATAAAACTGAGTACCACAATAATGATACTGAGAGAGCCTTTATCGCCCAAATAATTGAGTAAATGATAAAAGAGCGTCCCGAGACTTAAACCAATACTCATCCCAAGAAACGCACCCATCATCACCCCCGTAAATTGTTGTGAATCACTGGAAAATACGTATAAGTAAATAAAAATTTCTGAGAACTCTCGAATCATTGAGAGACTAATCATTGCTCCCATAATCCATGTGATTATTTGTAGGGATCGCCTTGAAAATAGGTTTTGTTTAATCAGCCAAATACACAGCAATGCAAGCAAAGTATAGATAATATACTGTATGAATGCATTGCTCACTTCTTGCCCAACCCCTTCAAACCAATTAGAAATATGAATTAAATTGCTGGAATAAGCCCACGTACTGAGCATACCGATTCCTATTGACCATTTTAACCAAGATAGGGAAATCTTCAGAAAATGTGACAAGGATAACATTGCACTAATCAATAATGCCGCTTCAAGCACTTCACGTAAAATTAAAATAACAGAGTTAAGTAACATGATAATCAGCCTATTTTACAATGACTTTGCCTTGTGCAGTTTGTGGGTAGAACTCACCGAAAAAAGGATATTCACCTGCTGCCAATGGGCCAATAAAGATAATGGCTTTTTGATTGCCCATAATGACTTTTTCACGATTAAGCTCGTAACTCTCAAATTCTTCTGAAGTGGCATCTTCATTACTAATTAATAATTTCACCTTAGTATTTGCAGGGACAGGAATTAAAGAAGGATAAAATAGATGATTACTAATCCGTATTTCAATCACGGGTGTTTTAGCCCATAAGATAGGCGTAAGAAATAAGCCAATCAGTAAAAATTTAAATTTAAACATGCTGTTCCCCTTTAGGAAATAAAATTTGCACCATGAGACCTGTCGTAAAATGTGATGCTTGCAAATGAATATCAGCGTTATGTAAGTCAACAATATGTTTAACAATGGATAAACCAATACCACAACCGACCTCATTGGAAGCATGACAATCTCCATCCACTCGATAAAAACGTTCAAATACGCGCTTATATTGTAAAGGATCAATCCCTACACCCGAATCTTCGACCTGTAACATAATATGCTCGGTTTGTTCCTCCAAGGTTACTCGAATTGTTCCCCCTTGAGGCGTGTATTTATTCGCATTTTCAATTAAATTTAACAGCAATATACTCAGAGCCGATTCATCGCCATTTAAATAGCAAGCTTGTCCGATTAATTCAATTGACTGTGATTTTTTATCAAAACTATCATAGTGTTCTGCAATAATGCTTTGTGCCAAAGTATTTAGGTCTAACCATGCAAAAGTCGCCATAAATTGATCAGGTGTGGTGCGATATAAAGTTAATATCTGTTGCACCAAATGTTCCATCCGATCCACACTGTGCTGTAAAATTTGTATATCAGTATTTTCTCCGTCTAATTTTTGTTTTAGATTAAATAAATCAATCTTTAAAATACTTAAGGGGGTGCGTAATTCATGGGCGACATTAGAAGCAAAATGCTTTTCCCGCTCAAATGATAAAGCTAAGCGTTTTAATAACTTATTACTGGATTGAATCACATGCTCAACCTCTTTATAAGGTTGTTCGATTTGTAATGGGCTTAAATCATTATCACGTTTATTTTTTAGCGCATTGGACAAAATAGTCAGCGGCTTAAGGGCATGACCCACAACCAACCAAATTAATAAAGCCGCTAAAGGGACTTCTAAAACAATGGGAAATAACGATTTTAAAACAATCTTTTCAGCTAAATTAAAGCGAATATCCAGCCGTTCGGCAACCAAAATCCATAATTGGTGTTTAGCGTTAAAAAAAGCATAACTACGCCAACGATAGCCATTAAAATTGACATCTTCAAACTGTGATTTAAGCGGTGCAATCGGCTGTGGATTAGCCGTATTGGAATGATAAAGCAGCTCTTTTTGTGGATTAAATATTTGGAAAGCAAAACTACTACCCGAATTAATAGGACTATCTATATCTGAAGTATAATTATGTAGATTAGTCAATAGCTTCGCCATATCAATTAATCTCATATCCATTTGTTGCTGAATTTCTTTATTACTGGCTTGATAACCCTGCAAAATGGATGAAAAAATTGTCAATATAATGGTTGAAAATAAGAGGGTAATCAAAAACCCACGAATGCTGCTCATCCGTTTAGCCTTTCACAATATAACCAATGCCCCGAATGGTAGTAATGAAATTAGGGGTAAGCTTTTTACGCAAATTATGAATATGAACTTGAATGGAGTTACTGCTAATTTCTGCGCCCCAGCTATACAATTTGGTTTCTAGATTATCACGAGTTTGTACCCTTCCTTTATTTTCCATTAGAATTTGTAATAACATATATTCTCGTCGTGATAACTCAATGATTTCTCGATCACAAGTCACCTGATAACTAGCAGTATCCATACAGATTGCACCAATCGTAATTTTGCTTGATACCGCGACCATTGAACGCCGTCCTAACATTCGCAATCTTGCAAAGAGTTCTTGCATATCAAAGGGTTTAGTCAGGTAGTCATCTGCTCCTAAATCTAAGCCAGATACTTTATCTTCGATACTGTCTCGGGCGGTTAACAATAATACAGGAAGGGTCGGATGGCTAAGCCGTAACTGTTTTAATACTTGTAGACCATTAATATCAGGCAAACCAATATCTAAAATCATAATATCGGGCAATTCAGTCGCAATCACTAATAAAGCCTCTCGCCCTTTGGATACCCAGTTTACGACAAAGTGTTCACGCACCAATGCAGATTGTAAACCTTGGGCTAAGGCATAATCATCTTCGACTAATAATATTTTCATGGAGTAATTACACTACGGCTTAGTGGCACAATTACGAATAATAGAAAGTTTGCTTCGTAAAGCGTGATCCACTAGTTTAGGAAAAATACTATTAATCTTAACAAATAATTTCTCTGGCCATCCCATATAAACGGTTTGTTGATTTTTCTTTAACATGGTTATTAACGTCTGTGCGACTTGTTCGGGTTCATCCATGTGATTACCCAAGGCTTTATTCATCGCAATCACTTCAGGAGAATTAATGGGCGTTTTTGTGGCACGGGGGGCTAAATACATAATCTGTATAGGGCTATCAGCTAACTCACGACGTAATGTTTCTGTGTAGCCGCGTATTGCAAACTTACTGCTGCAATAGGCAGAAAATCCTGCATAACCAATACTGCCAAAGGATGAACCCATATTAAGAATAAAGCTTTCAGACTTTTGTTTAAGCATCGGGATAAACAATTGGCACAATACCATCGGTGCCAGTATATTAACTGTTAATAAGGTCTCTAAATATTGAGTATCTTGTTGTTCTACAAAAGTAAATTCACTCAGACCTGCATTATTAATCAGCCCATCAATCCCACCGAGTTTTTGAACCCTATCAAATAAACCTTGCCTATCATTAGCATGGCTTAAATCTGCAACGACAACATGATGATGACCTTGCATTTCTTGATTGAGTTGATTCAATGGTTCTTCAGAACGTCCTGTAATAATTAATTGGCAACCTTGCTGATGTAATTGTTTAGCAATAGTAGAACCAATTCCACCATCTGCCCCTGTTAAGAGAATAACCTTATCTTGTAATTGCATTATTTTGTATCCTGACTCAATGGAAAAGGTGAATGCTATGGTTATAGCGTAATTGAGCGAAAAATTTCACCGTACAAATGATAAAAGCGACGCGCTTTGTGAATAATTAACTGCTGTTCTTGAGGATCGTCAATCTTATCCATTAACTTTTCAAAAAATTTCACATGCTCTTGATCCAAACTGCCATGAGAACGTAAATAGCTAAAAGCCGTATTAGGTAAGCCCAGCGTAGCTTGAATGGCATTCGCAGCAGGATCAGCTGTGGTAACACTCGTGCCTTCTAATACCAATACCATGCCAAAAAAACCGATAGGATTGCCCCGTTGAATCGTGTCATAGGCATAAGCGACCATCAATTCAGTTGCATAAGCAGCTTGGCTTTGTCGAGCCGCTTCTTTATCCACACCACAAGCGGCAATATCATTCAGTATCCATTCCTGATGTCCCACTTCCTCTTCAATATACTCAGCTACTGCATTACGCAACCACTCTTTTTCCTCGGGTAAACGCGATCCTAAACCCATTAATAATGGTGTGGTATGTTTAACATGATGATAAGCCTCATGCAAAAAGGCGACATATTCCGCCTGACTAATATCACCACGGAGGGTCTTAGCAATCAGGGGTGCAGATAATAATGTCTGACGTTGTTGCTCGGTTGCATCATATAAAGTTTGATAAAAACCCATGAGTAAATTCTCCTAGTTGAGTAACGAGTGTGCTGTATAAAGTTGCTTAATTTGAGCGTGGTAATAATAATCAATGGCGGCTCGTTTCGGTTTACCTGTTTCGGTCAGCAAACCATTTTGAATACTGAAAGGTTCATCCAATATGAGCCATTGTTTGATATGAGCATAATCAGGTAGATTTTGATTAATTTTCGTCATAACTTCTTGTATTAATTTAGATTTATCTATTTCGACTTTATGGGAAAGTGGGCTAATTAATGCAATACAGTGTGTTTGTTGATCACCAAAAACGATTGCTTGGGAGAAATAAGTTAACAATTCACTTTCTAGCCATTCTGGACTGATATTGCGTCCAAAACTGCTAATCATAATATTCTTTTTACGCCCATTAATATGAATAAAATCGTGTTCATCTTGATAGCCTAAATCACCTGTGGCGAATTCCTTTGGATGCCAACTATTCAGTTGATTTAAATAGCCAAGGAAAATGGGTTGTCTAACAAAAATCTCACCCTCTCGGATGACTATTTTGGTGTGTGATAAAGGCTTTCCAACACTGCCGATACTCTTATTTTGGGGGGTATTAACACACAACACGGAAGCACATTCTGATAAACCATAGCCCTCATAAACAGGTAAACCCCGTTTTAGAGCATCCTGAATAAGTTGTTTGGCGACTTTTGCTCCGCCGACAGCAATAAATTTAAGTGATTCTGGGGCTGAAAATCCTTGTCGCAGAGCCTCGATTAAGGCGCGTAATAATTCGGGGATTAATATTAAGCTTTCAGGTTTATAGGTATTAAGACAAGACAATAACTTTTCTATATTAAGCTGTGAACTACCCGATAAACCTGTTTGCTTCGCAGGCAATAATGTAATTTTTCCCCCTGCTAATAAAGGGATATAAATACCTGCAATATTTTCTAATAAACTACTTAAGGGTAATAAGCTTAGATGTTGCACCTTTGATAATTGCAGGCTATTTTTTAATGACAATGCCACGCTTAAAATATGTTGATTGGATAAACAAACCCCTTTCGGTGTGCCTGTTGAACCTGAAGTAAACGTAATTTTCCCCGTATTTTTGGGAAAACGCTGTTGTTGATTACGGGGACGAGAATAAACCGAGAATGTTTGAGTAACGATTTGTAAAGGCTGTGGACTTGATGTAAATACGGTTGTTAATGAACTCTTTTTATCCTGCTGAGAATCAATTAATAAAACATCAGCCGCAGAGGCTTTAATTGCATGTTGTAATTGTGTACTTGAAAAAAAAGTGGGTAAAGGTAATAGACAAATACCTAATTCTTGACAAGCCAAATCAACCACAACCCAAGCAGGACTATTTTCTGCATACAGTGCAACCACTTTGGGGGACAAGGCAGATAAATACTGCATGGTTTGCTTAATCAATTGCAGCAATTGTAAATAAGAAAGTGTTTCTTTATCAGTACACAAAGCAATTTTTTGGGGTAGATAATTTGAAAATGCTTGAATATGAGGAAAAAGAGACTGCATAGATTGATCACTCATTTCATTGTGCATCTTGAAAAACTTGGGATAACTGCACAATGTTTTTATCAAAATAATTCAGTGCCATATTAAACAAACGATGCTGTTGTAATTTTTTATAAGTATCGCGTAAATCCCCTGCCATTACATAAGGTTGAGTATGGTAATAACTTCCCCATTGTTTAACATCATTCTGTATTTTTTCAGACTTAGCAGGACAAAGCCTATAAGTGGTAAAACCCAGTTTATTCATTATCTTACGAACATCTTCTGTCGCAGAAAATACCGACCAGTGATAACCTTGTCGATATAATAAAGCCACAATAATAATCATTAATAATTGGCTACTGCCTTGTTTAACCGCAGCTAAATTACCAATTTCAACAATTGTATTTCTATTCACATCCGCTTGAATCTGTGCAGCAATAACCGTTTCAATCGGATCTGAGACATATTGTTCTACAAATAAGGTCTCTGCTAATGCAGGTCGAAAACCCATCACAGAACTAATATTATGACAACTCTCCATACTGAGTAGATAAGGCATATAGTGTTGTAATTCAGCGTGATAAGCACATTGATACTTGCTATGGATATATTGCTCAACTTCTTGACGTTGGGCTGAATGGTTCATATGTAGGGAAAAGCTCGGCTGGCAAGAAATTAAACGTTGAAATACGCGTTTTTGTACTGTTTTTCTCTGAGTCCTAATCGGCAGATTCAGTGTATTTTGAGGCGCATACATTATCTTTATCCCTTAAATTTATTAGCAGGGTCACTATGTGCTTTCAATCTTAAGGAATAATTAAGAGACGATATTGGGTTATAAAAAAATAGGTATTACTGCGCTTGAGCCATTTCATCTCTTTTGATCACAATCGGATCGCTATTAATTTCAGTGATTCTGGCTTCAATGGCGCGAATCGGATCAGCCAGTTGCATTTGCTCAGCCATGTTAATAAAGTCTTCGATCACTGATTTGTCTAAACCCTGCTTTTTCATTTCAGCATAGATTTGATCGCAAATCTGATCTTTTTTATCTCTAAGCTGCTGACGTTCAGCATAAAATACTTGATAGTGTGCTTCGATTTCTTTCGCTTCTTCCTGTTCAATCGCGTATAAATCCAATGTGCCTTGTTTAAATTTAGCCACTAAACTGGCAAAATAAGCCATTGGATTTTTAATCGGATCCGCCGTATTGCCGAGGCGTTTATTTAACAGTTTGAGCATCAACTGCCCTTTATCACCGGTTTGCGGCAATAAGGTTTGGTACATTTCTAAACATTCTGCTTCACTCAATTGCACAGGAAAAAAATAGTCCAACCTAGTTAGACTCTTCTGATTAGGTTGTTGAATACTTTGT
>WFRR01000015.1 GCA_015486375.1 Thiotrichaceae bacterium | reverse complement strand
GTAATTAATCCTGATGGCAAAATTGAAATGCTAGCAGTATTAAAATCAGCAGCTTTAACACAATCACTTAGCTTAAATTCTGCAAACATTGAAGTACTCGACTTACCTTATTCTCTTGATGATTAATTTCACAAGCTCATATAGGTATTTACAAGACAGATTACATATACAAGGCGGCCAGTGCAGAAATAATACCGAAACTATCATATAAGCGGTGACTCAATGTTTTACTTCCATACCAAACATGGGCTGTTTTAAATAAATATTTGCACACAATCCACGAAATGGTAAACCCTAAGATAGCGGTAAGTAGTATGAGTACCCATAAAAGTAATTTTCCGATGAATAAAGTCATCAAATTACCTGCTATTGAACCTGAAACAATAGCAACAGAGATAGAAGCTAAATGTGCCTCAAAAGCAGGTAAAGTAATTTCAGTCTTACTGTTATTAGTTGCATGATTTCCACTCATTGTACTTTCCTTGGTCAATTGTTATATATAGATATGTTATAAAAAATAATAAGACTTGCCTAATTTAGGCAATCTTTACTGAAAGAGTATAAACGCTAATTGGTTAAACTTTTCGCAACAATTTCCATAACATCTTTAGACAGATTATCTGTGGCAGCAATACGCTCTAATTGTTGTTGCATTTTATTGGCACGACTGGGCTCATAATGTTTCCAATTCATTAAAGATCGTACCAAGCGTGAGGCAATTTGTGGGTTTAAACGATCTAGTCCAATGACTTGATCCGTAATAAATTGATAACCTGCTCCTGACTTTTGATGGAATCGGACAGGATTAGCTAAGGCAAATGCACTGATTAACGCCCGGACTTTATTGGGGTTACGTATATCAAATGCAGGATGTTGCATTAATTGTTTCACGGTTTCTAAGGTATCTTCTCGACGTGAAGTCGCTGAGGCAACAAACCACTTATCCATAACTAAATTATTATTCTGCCATTGCTCTTGAAATTCCTGCATCGCTTGATCATGTTGCGGGTTATCCAAGTGACTCAAGGCATTTAGGGCTGCTAATTGATCAGTCATATTATTTGCCTGAACAAATTGCTGATAAATCATGTCATGGCAAGCAGCATCATTAATATAAGCAAGATAGGCAAGGCAACGATTCTTTAAAGCCCGTTGACCCATTTCATGATGTTCAACACGGTAAGTTGCTTGATTATCAGATAATTGCTCATACAAGGTTTCAAAATCAATACGGAGACTTTTAGCTAAACTGCTTAGCATCTGTTCACGTACTGCAAAAATAGCATCAGGGTCGGCGGCTTCTGTTGCTTCTGCTAATTCATTTTCAGAGGGCAATAATAATGCTTCTGCTCGTAATGCCATATCTAAACTTTGATCATTGAGTACCTGCTGATAGGCTTCAATCACCTCATGACTCAGTCCATAAGCTTCACCTGCTTGATGTGATTTCAACATATCAAGCAGTACTTTAAAGGCTAATTGTTGGGCAGCATTCCAGCGATTGAATTCATCCTGATCGTGTTTCATTAAGAAAATTAAGTCTGCAATAGAGTAATCATATTGCAATTTTACAGGTGCAGAGAAACCACGTAATAAAGAAGGTGTAGGATGCTCTGTAATATTATTAAACTGAAAACTTTGTTCGCTTTCAGTCAATATCAAGGTTTCATTCTCTAAACCTAATGGGTAGTCATTACCTTTAGCATCTAATAAACCCAGTTGAATCGGAATAATAAAGGGCTTTTTATTTTGCATTTCTACAGTTTCAGGGCAACTTTGCTTAAAGTGTAAATGACAAGATTGTTGTTCTGCATCATAAACCATTTGTACCGCAACGCTCGGTGTACCTGCTTGGCTATACCATGTTTGAAATTGACTTAAATCTTTACCATTGGCATCTGCCATTGCTGCAAGAAAATCCTCCGTGGTGACAGCTTGTCCATCATGACGTTGAAAATAAAGATCCATGCCTTTGCGAAAACCTGCTTCACCTAATAGGCTATGGTATAAACGCACTACTTCCGCGCCCTTTTCATATACGGTCAGGGTGTAAAAATTATTAATTTCTACAAAGGAATCAGGACGAATAGGATGTGCCATTGGGCTAGCATCTTCAGCAAATTGATGACTGCGTAACATGCGTACATCTTCAATTCGCTTCACTGCCCGAGAATGTAAGTCTGCGGTAAACTCTTGATCACGAAAAACGGTTAAGCCTTCTTTTAAGCTGAGTTGAAACCAATCTCGACAGGTGATGCGATTCCCTGTCCAGTTATGAAAATATTCATGTCCAATAACGGCTTCAATAGAAATATAATTATCATCGGTCGCTGTTTCAGGGCTGGCAAATACCAATTTGGAATTAAAGATATTTAAACCCTTATTTTCCATTGCGCCCATATTAAAATCATCAACCGCAACAATCATATAAATATCAAGATCATATTCCAAACCAAAGCGTTGCTCATCCCATTGCATCGCCCGTTGCAGTGAAGCCATGGCATAATCACATTTATCAATATTATGTGCTTCGGTATAAATTCTTAGCGTCACTTCACGCCCTGACTGAGTTTGAAAACGATTTTCAATATGTTGTAAATCACCTGCAACGAGGGCAAATAAATAGGCAGGTTTACAGTGCGGATCTGACCATTGTACCCAATGTTTACCATTGTCCAAGTCCCCCTGTTGTTGCAAATTACCATTAGAGAGTAAAACAGGGTATTGCGCTTTATTAGCAATAATTTTAGTACTGAAACGCGCCATGACATCAGGGCGGTCGAGATAGTAGGTAATTTTACGGAATCCCTGTGCTTCACATTGCGTACAAAAATTACCGCTAGATTGGTATAAACCTTCTAATGCGGTATTTTTATGGGGATAAATACGGGTTTCAATCATGAGATTAAAACTATCGGGGACATGATATATCTGTAAACCTGTTTCTGTTTGCTGATAATCCGCTTTAGTTAAATTAGTGTCATTTAATTGGATAGAGATCAATTCAAGCTGCTCTCCATCTAATTCTAGATTGGTTGCAGCTTGGCTATCGGTATTGCGTGTATAAGCGACCTTAGATATGACAAGGGTAAATTCTTCCTGTAGATCAAAACAGAGTTCAATCGTGTCAACAAAGTAGGCAGGTGTTTGATAATCATTCAGATAAATAACGTCAGAGGAAGATTCATTCATAAGTTTTTTTAGGCAATTTTTAGGTTTTTAAAATTAAGATAAAGGAATTGCTGGATCTTTAATTAGAGTCCTCTAATTAAAGCACAGTGAAGTGGGAGAGTTTGCCCTTTTTTACTTAGCGATGTGCTAATCTTTTAGAAGGACAAATGGAAGTGTCACCTTTCTTTACTAGCCCCCTAAGATTCCATTTAATTGATAATAAAAAAGGATACATAGGATGAGTATTAAACCCCTAATCATACTTATCAGCATTATTTTACTGAGTAGCAGTTTAAATGTGGCCTGTTCACATCGAACTAAACATAAGAATATTACAAGTTGTCATACTCATAAAGATAATGCTCAGCGACGTAGTAATAGGCATTGTCATGCTTATCACAACCGTAATGGTTTACAACATGACCACAATTACCGCCATCGTAGTCCATGAAATATGCCAAATTTAGGTGCTTTCTAGCTGGTCATCCTGAATATTCTGCACGGGTTTTAATGCCCGTGTGACAGGTAAAGATAAAGCATTTTGCTGACAAGGACTGGCCGAGATAATAAATTCATAAGCGGCATTTTCATTGGAATGAAAAAAATCTAAGGCTTGATCCGTCAAACTTAAACCTGCCTTATCTAAGTAGCTTTTAATTTCTTGGTCGGATAGATCATGCCAAGTGTAGTCTATCTCATGTACCTTATAACCTGCGGAACGTAGTAAGGCTTGAATACTTTCAGAGGTGTAAAAATGCTCAGGAGCAACTGCCCCGATTTCTTTTTTAGAATGCTCAAATGTACCTGTCAATAGTTTTAAACGGCGTGAGACATGAGCAATATTAGGTATGGATAAAACGAGTCGTCCTTCATCCAGTAATAAGGGTTTTAAGCGTTGTAATACGGCAATTGGACTCTGTAAATGTTCCAATACATTGACTAATGTGATCATATCGAATTTTTCAAATTGTAAAACATCAAGACTGTTTTCATCGTCAAGATCTTCAACAAAGACATAATCACAAAACTTTTCTGCCTGATGGGCAGCTGCCATATTGTGATCAATGCCAATCACGCGTGCAGATTTATTTTGTTTAAGTACTTGGGACATTTCGCCATAGCCACAACCTAATTCAAGTACGTTGGCGTATTGCGGTATTTTATTAACGATCTGTGTCTGTGGATTATTTTCATTATTCAGATCAATCGCTACTGGATAAGTCATTAATTTTTCTCCTAGAACTGACTGTAAAGCTCTATGTTGTAGCGTGAAATTAAGGTTATAAAACCTGCTATATCACTATTTATTGAGTTGTGTTTATTTTTGTAATTATTCTTTAGTCATACAGAACTTAATCAGCTAACTTCTATCTTCTGTATTTCACCGTCTATCGTTTTTTTATTGCAAAAGTCGATATTGCCTAAAGAAGTAACAATAGTACGAGTCAAAAACGGAACGTTAACTGAATCACGCCTATTTTTTGGTTAATTAGTCAACCAAACGGTACTTCTAAGGCACTGCAACGCTTTATTGAAGCTGGTGACTCTCTAATAGTTGTTTCATTTTGGAACGTAGCTCTTCACCTGTTTTATGTAGGTCTTTTTGGTTTTTGATCGCTGTCGGCGTAATGAGTACTAGCAATTCTGTACGCTGACTTTGCTTATTGGTTGCACCAAATAAATTACCAATAACAGGTAGTTTTCTGAGTCGTGGTAAACCTTGCTTTCCCGTGGTCGAGTTATCACGAATCAAACCACCTAAGACAATCGTTTCACCCGACTTAACTGCTACTTTACTTTTAATATTCCGCTGTAAAAAGCTGCGCTGACCTGTGGCTTGATCAACTTCACCCACATCGGTCACTTCTTGGATCAAGCTCATGGTGATCATGCCACTGGAGTTGACTCTAGGTGTGACCTTGAGTGAAACACCAGTATCTTTATATTGAATCGACTCCGTACGTAAACCGCCATCCGTGGTTGTGCTACCTGAAAAAATAGGCTGTTGATCACCGACCCGAATTTCTGCGGATTGATTATCTAGGACTAAAATAGATGGAGAGGAAATAACTTTTAATTGTGAATTTTTGGCTAATAAATTCAGTACACCGACAATCCTCTTGCTTGCATTAGCAATAGAATAAGAGAAACCTGCAATTGCAGGGGCTAAGCCTGCAATACCATCAGAATCTAAACTCGCACTGCCTGTATGATTACCACCAAGCCCATTTTTAAAGAACCACTGTAATCCGTATTCTAAATTTTCAGACAGCTTAACTTCAATAATTGATGCTTCAACCAAAACCTGCATGGGGGGAATATCAATGCGTTTTAGCGCTTGAGTAATTTGTTGATAAACATCTTTAGTCGCCATAATCATTAAGGAATTATTCGCTTCATCCGCAACAATACGAGTATCCTTATTTTGTGTCACAGAAAGTCCCCCTGCTTGTGAACGAAGTACTGTTTTTGGTACAGCATCATCCGCGTCTGTAGAGGTATCACCTTCAGTTTGACTGCTTAAACTGGCTTTTTCAAGTGAAGGTGCAACACTGGATAAGGCTTTTTTCTTCACTGTATTGGTTTTCTTGCCCATAAAAATTTGTGACAACATAGTGGCTAAATATTTAGCTTCACCATTTTGAACATGGTAAACATACAACTGTTGTCCTTCTGTCGTTTTAACACGATCAAAACGATCGACCCAATCTTTCATCGATTTTAAATAATCGGGACTAGAAGAAATAATCATTAAGCTATTTAGATGCTCAATCGGCATGATCTTAATCATACCTGCCATCGGACTATTACCACTTTCACCAAACAGAGCCTCTAAGTTTTTCGCTACTACTGCTGCATCCACATTATGAATTTGATACAGACCAACCGACATACCTTGTAAAACATCAACATCGAAAGTATTGACTGTCTGTAATAAATTATGTAACTCCGCGCTTGTTCCCGCTAAAACCAGTAGATTACGATTGGTATCTACCCGTACAAACGCATCAGGGTTGGCTAAAGGTTCTAAAATTTTTCGCATTTCAGCCGCTGGAATAAAACGCAGTGGTACAATTTTTATGCCATAACCCGCAGGTAATTGTTTGGTCGTATTGGGAGTGAACCCCCGTCCTTTAACATTGTTTCTCGGAGTAATACGATAAGAGCCTTGTGGATCTTTGTATAAAACCACTCCATGCACTTGTAGCAGCGATTCTAGCGTGGTTAATAAACTACTTCTAGCAATCGGCTTGCTCGTATTGATAGTCACTTCACCATCAACCCCCGGTTCAACGGTGTAATTAAGTTTAAGAATATCACCTAAGATGACTTTAACCACTTCTCGAATGGTGGCACGTTCAAAACTGAGTGTTACTCCTTTTTCATTCTTTTTTAATTTGGTCGCATTCGCTAAACCTTGCTTGGGTTTAGCGTAACGAGTCGGTTGCCCTAGTACCAATTCGACATCATTCTCTTTGGAAGATGGGGTGTTGCTTATTTTAGTTTTTGTAACAAGGTGGGCAACTTCTGTTTTGGATGATTGCGCTTTATCCTGTCTATTATTTTTGGACAAAGCAGGCTCGTGATAAGGACTTACCTCCACAATTTCATCACTTTGCAATGCTGCATTACGTTGGAAAGCCACGTTATTATTTTCATCAGCGTTGGGTGGGAGTTTATAACCTGGTGCATTTTTTAGTGAGGCACAAGCTGTCATTAAGACAGAAATACACAAATACGTGCCTAGTTGTAATGTAATTTTCACAAAATAACCCTATTTATTGTTTTATTATGGCAGGACATCGGTACTGCACGGAATTACCTACGAGGTATTCCTTATTATTATGATTTCTTTTGCCAACGTGCTGCCATAAGACGTTGACGTGATTTTAATGCTTCTTTAATTGTCATTGCTGCTGGCAATGCTAATGGCGGCGCTTGTTTTTGCATAGAGGCGGTATGTGGCAATTTCTTAGCCGAACTTGCCAATTGCGTTTTAGCCGATTTATTTTTAATTCTATTCGGTGTTGGTTCAATTATTTTCTTTGGCGCAGGTTTGTTTTTATTCGCTGCAGGAGCAACAAAATCTGTCACTAATGCTAAGGTTTGCTTTTCTTCTAATAACTGTAATTCAACCAAGTTATTATCGATATTAGTTACTTTCCATTCTCCCCAAAAATCATCAAGGTTAATATAATGTGTTTTTTTATCATCCTTAAATATCGCCATTTTAACATCACCTGAATTAACAATTCCTGTTAAACGCCCTGCAACAGGATAAGCTTCTGTCAACTTCTCAGGGACTTCTTTAAGTTCAGCTTTTTTAGGTTCTTTATGAACTTGACGAGTTTCCCAAAATAAGGGAGCATCGACCATCGCAGAATAATTTCTCAGAGGGGGGATTAAAAATGTTTTTGCTGATGGTATCGTTATAGTACGCGTCATTTTTTTTAGTTCATCAGTGGATAACTGGTATATTTTTATTAAATTTTGCGTGGCTACTAATAGCAGAAGCAAACCGACAAGAATTAAAATAAGATTTAAGGGGGAACTAATCCATTGTTTCATTATTTTCTCCACCACCACGCCAGTAAGTGGAAATAATTAAATCTGCTTTAATTAATTGTTTAGTATTTTTTAAAGCCCGCATTGGCTTAATACTTAAACTTTCAATAAAAATAAAAGGGCGAGCGCGATAAGCTTGATGTAACAAATTACGCAATAGCTTTACATTACCTTGTAAACTGGCTTTTACAGTCACTTTTTGATAGGAAAAATCTTCATCATCCGCTAAAGGCACTTTTTCTAACACTTCTGAGCTAGATAAACGGCCTTTATCTCGCTGAATAATGATAGCTAACTGCTTCTGTAATTCTTTGCCTACCTGTGCAGAAGTCAGCTCTTGTGGATAAAATAAGTTATCTAGTCCATTTTTTTGTATATGTGCATATTTTCTTTCATACTTTTCACTTGAATCAATCACATGTTGATAGCTGGCTAGCTTTTCATAATGTTTTAATAATTGACCTTTTTGATTCGCTGCAAAATCAAGCAAAGGCATAATAATCAGTAATAGTATTAATAAGCCGAATAGCACTAATAAACCCCATGCTATGCTTGTCTGATATTTATCTGGAATTTTTGTTTCAATCACTCATCTTCTCCAGTATGGCTTTAATATGAAATTTTTGACGATTACTTTGTTTATTTAGTGAGACAGGTGAATCAAAGCTAGCATCAAAAAATGAATCCGAATCTTCGAGTAAATCAATCAATATTAAAGGATTCTCAGATTCTCCTCTAATTTCCAAATGATTGTTTTTAATGGATAAACGTTTTAACCATGTATTAGCAGGCAGCTGTTTAGACAGAATTTCAATAACATCTAATGCCATCGGCAACTCGGAACGTTTTTGCTTTAAAAATAATAAGCCTTGTTGTGCCTCATATAATTTATCTTGAACTTCCAGTTGTTCAGCTGAGTTTTTTTTAAATATCTGAATATCATATTCGGCTTGATACAATAAATAAAACTGTAATATAATGGGTGTTAATAGTAATATTAACAGCGCAGCAGCTATAAAATAAAAAGGTTTACGCGATATTTTTGGGCATAAGTCTTTATCATTTTTTATACCTCCACTTAAGTGCACAGGCTGTTTTGTATCTGCAACTGAGATGATATCGACTTTATCAATACCTTTATGTTGTAACTCAGCTAATAAGGCTTCTACTTTTTCACAGGATGTAATAAATATATCCGCGATAATCGTTTTTTCCTTATGATCATATTGACTGATTTGTACGTCAAAATAGACCATTTCTGCGGCAAAAGGAGTTAGTTGGTCAATTTGATAATAAATAGCTTGAGATAAATTATCTTTAACGGTTTCAGGATAACGTTTTTGTAAAAATAAGACCTGAGAAGATGGTAAGCGCAAATCAATGGAATATTTCCATTTTTTAAATTTTTTTGGAATAAAATAGCTAAGTTCTAGCTTCATTTCATCATTTAATAAAAAAGAGCCTCGGGGCGTGTATTCACTTGCATATTGCCAGATTACTTCAATTTCATTACTACTGACCTGATTTAAAATCAAGCGAGGATGCTCAATATACACCCACTTTTGTAATGAATTAGGTAAGCTATTGTATAAATTTTTACTCCACCAACTCAGAAATGGTTGACTGTATTCAGTAAAACGAGACATTTTTTATTCTTATTATAAGTTTTATATATATCTATGCTAACGCATCCATTCACACCTGTCATCTAAATTTAAAAGTTTTATTGTGTTGAAATATTGACTTTTGAGGCTGAATCATTAGTCTTGCAGCACATTTTAAATGAAATATGAATTCAGGATGAATAGTATGAAAATAATGGTACGAATCTTTTTAACGAGTCTATTCGCATTATTACTGAATGGATTAACCAATATAGCTTATGCCAATGTAAAATCGAGTGATGTTATATTTCCTACATTTGCAGATATGCTAGAAACTACCATGCCTTCTGTGGTCAATATATCGACAAAAAGTTCTCAAAAAGTATCACAGCCTATTATTAATGATCCAATTTCTAAACATGCCTTCAGCGGTAAGTTTCCCAAAGAATTTAATTCAAAAGCAACAGGCTCAGGGGTTATTATTGATGCAGTTGAAGGTTATATTATTACTAATAATCATGTTATTTCTAATGCCAAGAAAATCATCGTAACCTTAAGTGATGGACGACAGTCAAGAGCAACGGTCGTTGGAACGGATCCTCGCACAGATATTGCCGTTATAAAAATTCCTGAGAAAAATTTAAAAAGTCTAGAAATGGCAGATTTAAAAACTCTACGAGTAGGTGATTTTGCCATTGCCATTGGTAACCCTTATGGTTTGGGTCAGTCTGTTTCGCTGGGGATTATTAGTGCGCTAGGACGCTCAAATTTAGGCATTGAAGATTATGAAGATTTCATTCAAACAGATGCTTCAATTAACCCTGGTAATTCAGGTGGAGCATTGGTCAACTATAAGGGTGAGTTACTCGGCATTAACTCTGCAATTTTTGGTGGAAAAGATGGTGCTTCAGTAGGAATAAGCTTTGCAATTCCTGTCAATATGGTGCAAGCAATTAGCAAACAACTGATCCAATATAAAAAAGTACAACGCGGTGAATTAGGCATTATTGTTCAAAATATGGATAAAAAACTAACCCAAGCACTTGGCTTAAAAGATCTTCATGGCGTCGTTATTGCCGATATTATGGAAAATTCATCAGCCGATATTGCAGGTTTGAAAGTGGGTGATTTTATCACGCATGTTAATGGTAATACGATTAAAAATGCTCATGATGTTAGAAATACGGTAGCAGGTATTCGGGTCGGTTCGAGCTTATTAATTAAGATACAACGAAACGGTAAACCTTCAGAAGTTAAAGTTAATATTGGCAAAATAGAAACTAACAAATAAGCGTAGTTTATCTTGATATATTTTTTAATTATATTAAATATTTAGATTATAGCAGCCTTGAAAGACGTATAATTTTTACAGCCATTGATCTGCAAGTTATTATTTTTATTATAGAAATATTACATATAAGATATAATTAATTTTTATATCTTATTATGTAAATTAAATACTAACGTTGATCATATCAATATAAGTATTTGATATGATTAACTGTTAAGCTTATGTTAATAATTAAGCTCATTATGATATCGGAGAATAATGAGACAATTTGTAATAGTTTTTTTTCATATTCACTGTTGATTTTTTTAATTTACTTTGCTTAAATGTTGAGCTTAATATTAATTCACAATATAGAGCAACGATATAGAGCCTTAACAGAAAAATTAAAATTCATTAGAACCCAATATATTATTTCGTAAACACTACGACAGCTTTGTTGGGTCTATTGATTATTAATGCTAATGATTCGTTCTCTGAATTACAGGATAAGCAATGAAAAGAAAATTATTAAGACCTGCTTTAATTAGCGTATCAATCTGTCTGTCTTTAGGCATGTATTCAAATAACCTGCTTGCTGAACAAGATGAGGCCACAATGGTCGAAGCCGTAGCTGAACAGGTTGCAGCACAAGAAGGTGAAGGATCTTTACAGCAGCTCAAGAATGATCAGATTAGTGATGTTGTCAAAGGTGCCGTTCAGGATCATAAAGAAGGTTTACAGGAAGCGGTTGATACCCAACGCAGTGATTCCAGTGGCAAGTTTATGTATATTTCTGCGACAGAAAAAGAAAGAACTGCGACAGATGTACCAAAAAGCTCAGGTTGGTTATATTTAGGGCAATTGACTCAGGGAAAGTGGGTGAATAATAGCCTTGATATTGGCAGTGAATTACCTAAAGCAGGTGATTTTTATCCTCTACGTTTATCCAGCTATATCACTAAAGATAAGCCTTCCAGACAGGTTTCTTTAAAGAATGTCAAGATCTTAGGTGTAGGTGAAATGGTAAGAATACTTGATGTTAAATCACTATCAGGTAATGGACATTATTGGGCTTTAATTAGTAATAAACGTTTATAAATTAAGCTAAAGAATTATTACTATATTCGCTTTATCTTATCCTTCTTGCAGGGTTAAGGTAATGCCAGTGTCAGCACCGAAATAATAGAGCTATTAGCAATAGCTAATATTCTCTTTTACAAAAATGGAATTCAAATAAGCGACTTTTAAGCAATATAAATCTTAAAATAATGCGCTACATTTTTGTGCAAATATTGACAATAGTAGTGGTTGTATATTTTTCATTTTAAGGACTTATTTCATGTTTAAACGAAGGCTTAAAGCATTTTTTCTGGGCATTACTTTGTGTATTAGTTGTTCAACCCTAACTGCAGAGGTCACGGTTCCCAATATTATTCAGTTAGATTTGGACGCAGCGAAAGCATTATTAAAACAACATCATTTACATATTGGTGAAATTTCTGAAATAGTAACAAGTGATTCGAAAGGGACTATTTTAAAGCAAAATCCTCGGAAAAATAGTCAAGTAGCTGAAGATACAGAAGTACGTATTATTCTTGCTGTTGCTAAAAAAACCTATAAAAAAACCCAAGTACCTAATGTACAAGGTTTAAGTTTAGAAGCCGCTAAAAAGGTTATTCAAGCTGCCAACTTACAAGTTGGATCAATAAAGAAAATACGAAAATCGGTTGAAGAAGAAACGGTTCTTTACCAAACACCCTTAGTCGATACGCCTCGTTTTGAAAATACCCAAGTGGATTTAGTGGTTGCCGAACCAACCCCGCTACTGGTTGCAGGAGTTAAACTTAATCTGGATAAACAAAAAGTAGCGATTGGCGATTCTATACAAATTAAAGCCAAAGCACTTAATATGGCTGATAAACAATCTGTTAGATATAGTTTCACAATTAATCGTAAAGTTTTTTATAGTAAAAAACCTGAATTTAGTTATCAATTTAAAGAAGCAGGTAAATATAATGTATTAGCGAGTGTTCGTCACGGACGAGAGCCTTGGATTGCATCTGAAACACAGGCAATACAAGTAGTTGAGACCATATCAATCGCTAAAAAAGAACCCACAAAAATAGAAAAGATAATTAAAAAATCAGAAAATAAAGAATCAAAAATTGTAAAGCAGGAAGAAACGGCAATAAGCAAAAAAACTGAGCGCAAGACGACCATTGCTACTGTGAACAAAGCAGAAAAAGGCAATAATAAAACTGAAACTGGTCAAAAAAAGCAAGTTGCTAAATCTACTTCAGCAGTTGAGTCAAAAAAATCTAAGGACAAGATTATTGCTAAACATAATGACAATACTGCAAGACAATCTGAAAAGAAAATTGCTAAATCTAAGGTTCAAAATAATAAGCTGGAAAAATTAGCAAAAACTGATAGAAAGAGTCCAAATCATAATACAAAAAATATGACAATGACTCCCATAATACCAGTGGTAGTCGCCAGTATTCCAACAGCAACGCTGGCTGATATGGAAGCGATTAATCAAGTGATTGAGCAAGCAGGGGACGCAGTAAAAAATCGTACTAATATTGCTGTCGTCGATGTTGAGGCTGAAGAAAAAGAAAATAAGCTTTATCAAGCATTACTGGCTAAAAATAATACCCATCAAAAAGAGGAGGATGAAATAAGCTGCCAACTGGCAACTATCTACTATTCAAATAACTTAAATGAAACTTCTTTTGAAAAAAATAAAGACTTACTCCCGCTGGTTAATGACAATATTAAAATGGCCTTACTTTCTTCGGAGACTGGAAAAGAAACAGCTAATGAAAACCAAGCTGAACTGAGCTTAGAAGAGTTTAAACAAAAAAGACAATCTGCCTTAGAGCAATTTAAACAAGCTAGACAAACTCGACTAGAACATTCAAAACCTGCTACATTTACTGAGATGAAACAGGCAGAACCAGTCTCAACCTCAACACCTGTAGATGTAACGCCATTAGATAGCACTAGAATAGACAAAAATGCCGTGATTCTGGAAAGATATGAACAACAACACATTGAAAAAATACGTTTATCTGCTTCTAAACAGGATATAGAAAACGCACAAATTAAAACACATCATAAAGTAGAGTTAAGCCCCGAAAATTCACAAGATACTGGAATATGGCCACAATGGTTGACTGATTTTTTTAAATAACTATTTTTCTAACATTTCACTCCAGCAGTAAGCGATAATGGGAGTTATTACTCAATAACATAGGATGAAATATGCCCATTATCCGTACTCAAACCCTCATATTCTTTATCACAGCCCTACTGTTGAGTGCTTGTAATAATGAGCTAGATAAGCACATTGCTTATGGTGAAAAACTATTTCAACAAGACCGTATTGGTTTTACTCAAGCCCCTGGCTGCATACTGTGTCATAGCTTACAGAAAGGTATTAGAATCGCAGGACCCAGCTTATATGGTATTGCACAGCGAGCAAAACAAAGATACGCCAGTGATGCAGAGCAGTATATCCGAACATCGATTACCGACCCTGCTGCTTATGTTGTTGATGGCTATCGCCATGACCAAATGTATCCTCATTATGCCAATGATTTAGATAAGGAGGAAATAGAAGCATTGGTTGATTTTTTAATGCAATAGCAATTGCTGTTGCTGTTGCACTTATTCAGGTTTTTTAGTCGTTTGATTTATACTGATGACTAAATCTTTTAAGTCCTGAATTTCTTGATGTAAGTCAATAATAGTGGGTTCACCTTTATGCTTTTCAGCATTGGCTTTTCTATTTTCGTCTTCCATTACATTGACCACAATACCAATCACCATATTTAAAAAAGCGAAGGTCGTGAGGAATATAAAGCTCATATAGAAGATCCAACTAAAGGGATGAACTTGCATGGTTTCATACATTACATCTGTCCAATCTTCAAAAGTCATGACTCGAAACAGTGTTAACATCGAGATCGCAATATCACCCCATAAGGTTGGATTAATCGTGGAGAACAAAGTGCTACCGATAGCGGCGTAAATATAGAAAATAATAAACATCAACATCACCACATAACCCAGTTGTGGTAAAGCTTTAAGTAAGGATGTTAATAAAATACGTAGTTCTGGGATGACCGAAACCATCCGAAGTACCCGAAAAATACGGATTAATCGTGCTAATAAGACCATTTCAGAATCTTGAATAGGAATCAAACTAATAATAACCACAATCGTGTCAAAGACATTCCAACCACTTTTGAAGAAATCAGCTTTATTTCTTTCAGAAATAAAACGAATAATAATTTCAACCGCAAAGAAGATTGTGACTCCCCAATCTAATGCCTCTAAAATTTTGATGTAAATTTCAGGAATATCATACGTTCGTATACCGATTAATAGAGCAGAAAATATAATAATACCAATGATGAAAAACTCAAAAAGACGATTCTGTTTAAGTCGCTGAAAACTACTCTGACAGCATAAATACCAAGAGTCACTTTTGCCCATTTTTTGTACTCATTAATAAAATTAAGCGCATTAAACCCGACTCAAGCCGCGCTTTCAAGTATATTTCCTACAAATTTGACTCAATTAAATTTCACTTGATTTTGTACAAAACCAACCCAATGTATTTAGTCAGTAATCGACAGAATACAAAGGAATCAGTGATGAGAATGGATAAATTAACCAGTAAATTTCAACTGGCTATACAGGATGCACAATCACTCGCAATTGGTAAAGATCATCAATTTATTGAAGCAATTCATTTGATGACTGCCTTATTAGATCAAGAAGGTGGCTCAGCCCGAGGTTTACTCACCCAAGCCAATGTCAATGTTAATATTTTGCGTTCACAGTTAGGTAAAGCCATTGATAAAATGCCCCGTGTTTCGGGTGATATGGGCAATGTACATGTTTCTAATGACCTTGCAAAAATATTAAATAAGACCGATAAACTGGCACAACAGCGCAAAGATCAATATGTCGCCTCAGAATTATTTATTTTGGCTGCTTTAGATGATCATGGAAAAATTACTACATTATTAAGAAATGCAGGCGCACATAAAGCGGCGATTGAACGCGCCATTGAAAATATGCGCGGTGGTAGTAGTGTGAATGATGCGAATGCTGAAGATCAACGTCAAGCCCTTACTAAATATACTATTGATCTAACTGAACGGGCTGAGCAAGGTAAAATTGATCCTATTATTGGACGTGATGAAGAAATCCGTCGGATGATACAAATTTTACAACGTCGTACCAAAAATAATCCAGTGGTGATTGGTGAACCGGGTGTGGGTAAAACCGCTTTGGTAGAAGGTTTAGCACAACGCATTGTTAATGGTGAAGTGCCTGAAGGCGTTAAAGGCAAACGTCTATTATCACTTGATTTAGGTGCATTACTAGCAGGGGCAAAATATCGGGGTGATTTTGAAGAACGGCTTAAAGCAGTACTGAATGATATTTCAAAATCGGATGGTAATGTCATTCTATTTATTGATGAATTACATACCTTAGTGGGTGCAGGTAAAACAGAGGGTGCAATGGATGCAGGTAATATGCTTAAACCTGCTTTAGCACGAGGTGAACTACGCTGTATTGGTGCAACAACCTTAGATGAGTATCGTCAATATATTGAAAAAGATGCCGCTTTAGAACGACGTTTTCAAAAAATTATTGCCGCAGAACCGACGGTAGAAGATACGATTGCTATCCTGCGGGGTTTAAAAGAACGTTATGAAGTCCATCATGGTATTGAAATTACTGACCCTGCTATTGTAGCCGCAGCAACCTTATCGCAACGTTATATTAGTGATCGCCAACTGCCTGATAAAGCTATTGACCTGATGGATGAAGCAGCGTCGATGATTCGAATGGAAATTGATTCTAAACCTGAAGAAATGGACAAGCTAGAGCGGCGTTTAATTCAATATAAAATTGAACGAGAAGCCTTAAAAAAAGAATCAGATCGTGCCTCAAAAAAACGTTTTAAAGATTTACAAACCAAAATCTCATTATTAGAACGTGAGTTTGCGGATTTAGAAGAAATTTGGAATGCGGAAAAAGCTGCCGTACAAGGTACGAGCCATATTAAAGAAGCCTTAGATCAAGCCCGTACGGAGTTGGAAACGGCTAAACGTGCAGGGGATCTACAGCGGATGTCAGAACTGCAATATGGAAAAATTCCTGAATTGGAGCAGCAACTTCAAGAAGCCAGTGAAGCTGAAACTATTGATATGCAGTTACTACGTAATAAGGTGACGGATGAAGAAATTGCAGAAGTGGTTGCCCGTTGGACAGGCATTCCCGTTTCTAAAATGTTGGAAGGAGAAAAAGAAAAATTATTACGCATGGAATCAGTATTACAAAAACAAGTGATTGGTCAAGCAGAAGCTGTTAGTGCAGTATCCAATGCCATTCGTCGTTCACGTTCGGGCTTATCTGATCCTAATCGTCCGAACGGCTCATTTTTATTTTTAGGCCCTACGGGTGTTGGGAAAACAGAACTCAGTAAAGCGTTAGCTCGATTTTTATTTGATACTGAAGATGCGATTGTACGTATTGATATGTCAGAGTTTATGGAAAAACATTCTGTTGCACGCTTAATTGGTGCGCCTCCCGGCTATGTGGGTTATGAAGCAGGAGGATATTTAACCGAGGCAGTACGACGTAAACCGTATTCCGTAATCTTAATGGATGAAGTTGAAAAAGCCCATGCGGATGTATTTAATATTTTACTGCAAGTATTAGATGATGGTCGTTTAACCGATGGACAAGGACGGACAGTCGATTTTCGTAATACCGTCGTGGTAATGACTTCTAACTTAGGCTCCGATATTATCCAAAATATGAGTGCTATTGATAATTATACGGAAATGAAAACGGCTGTTATGCAAATTGTAGGACAACATTTTCGACCTGAATTTATTAATCGTATTGATGAAAGTGTAGTATTCCACTCACTCAATCGAGAACAAATTCGTTCTATTGCCTCAATACAATTACAGCAACTCAATCAGCGTTTAAATAATTATGATATGCAGTTACAAGCTTCAGATGCTGTATTAGATCGCATTGCAGAAGTCGGTTTTAATCCTATTTATGGTGCTAGACCGCTAAAACGGGCTATTCAGCAAGAAATTGCTAACCCACTTTCACAGCGTTTACTGGCTGGAGATTTTGTCTCGGGTGATACCATTCATGCTGATTTACACAATGATCAGATTGTATTTCAATAGTTGGGTGGATTTGAGTAAAAAATAGGGTTAATGAGCGTCTCTATCCTGCGTTCGGTTTAAAGTTCTATTACTATGTCTCAGTATGAAAACACTCTATTTAATTAGTACAGGTCCGGGGGATTTAGCCTATTTATCCCCTCGGGCGCAATGGGCTTTGCAGCAATGTCAACATATTGTCGGTTATGGTTTATATCTTGATTTGTTAGGCGATGCAATTCAACACAGTCAGCAACATACTTTAGCATTAGGACAGGAAACTGAACGGGCTGAGTTAGCTCTGGATTTAGCAGTCACGGGGCAAGTAACAGGGCTCGTTTCCAGTGGTGATATTGGCATTTATGCAATGGCAACTTTAGTATTTGAATTACTTGATCATCAAGCTAAACCCGAATGGGAAGACATTAATATCGAGGTTATTCCTGGTATTTCAGCCCTACAGGCCTTAGCCAGTCGGGTTGGTGCGCCATTAGCACATGATTTCTGCACCATTTCACTTTCTGATTTATTAACGCCGTGGACGACGATTGAAAAACGCATCCATGCGGCGGGACAAGGTGATTTTGTCGTATCGTTTTATAATCCTGTATCACGTAAACGTCGTTGGCAATTAGAAACGGCTAAACAAATTCTATTAAAATATAAAAAAGCCAATACTCCTGTTATTTTGGGTCAGAATCTTTGTCGCGATACAGAATCTATTCAAATTACTACACTGGCTGAATTGGATATTGAACAGGTTGATATGTTGACATTAGTGATGGTCGGAAATCAAGAAACCCGCATTATTGACAATCACAGTACCTCTCAGCATTCACACTATATTTATACTCCACGGGGCTATCAGGCAAAACAATGACCGTTTATTTTATTGGTGCAGGCCCGGGTGATCCCGAATTAATTACCGTAAAAGGCTTACGCTATTTACAAAATTCCCCAATGATACTGTATGCAGGTTCTCTAATTCCTGAAGCAATTCTTGAATCAGCAGGGAATGATGCGACCGTGATTAATACGGCTTCTTTGCACCTAGAACAAATTATTGATTATATACAAACAGCTCATGAACAGGGTCAAGATGTTGCCCGTTTACATTCAGGTGATCCCTCTTTATATGGAGCCATTGGTGAGCAAATCCGTCACCTAATTAGACTCGATATTCCTTATCAGATTATTCCTGGTGTTACTGCAACCAGTGCATCGGCTGCGGCTTTAAAGTGTGAATTAACCCTGCCTGATATTTCTCAGACCATTATCCATACCCGCTATGCAGGTAAAACGGCCATGCCAGACGGCGAAGACTTAAGTTCATTAGCACAACATAAAGCCACTTTAGCCATTCATTTAGGTATTACCCGTATTCATAAAATTGTGGCTGAATTAATCCCATTTTATGGTGAAGATTGCCCTGTGAGTGTTTGCTATCGCACTTCATGGCCTGATGAAAAAATTATAAAAGGAACACTGGCTACTATTACTGCATTAGTTAGAGCAGAAAAAATTAGCCGTACGGCTTTAATCTTGGTGGGAGAAGTGCTAGATCCTAGATCGTTTAGTGATTCTTACCTTTATGATGAAGAACAAGCGAATATTTATCGACCAAGAAAACAATCTACAATTACACGTCGGTTTTCTTAACAATAGCTACTGTTGATTTTTTACGCCCCTTTAATCCCGACCCAATAGACAGACACAACTTAGGTTTTTATACCTATTTAGAGATAACCCAAAGTAGGTTTTTATATCCACTTTAATATAACCCAACTTAGGTTCTTCTGACCGAAATGGATATAAAACCCCAGTTTGGGGCATACACAACAGACAAACGACAATAAAACAGAAACAGTTTACAAAAAAACAGCAACAGACGACAACAACGACAGAAAACAGTCCACAGTGAAACAAAAAGACAACGGACAAACGACAGTCACAGGGTAAAATTAATTTTATTTTTTTATTGACAAACCGATTCAGGGCATGGCAGGATACTTGCCATTGTCAGCACAGCAACAAAATGCGCCATCAAAATAGCGGTTTTAATTTCTGTGAAATTTCAAAAGTCGTCGCTGTTTGGGGTCGTTTTTTTTAATTGGTTTGACGAGAAAAGCCCTG
>WFRR01000014.1 GCA_015486375.1 Thiotrichaceae bacterium | reverse complement strand
TGCCCTACGGTGCTGTGTTTGCTGATGATCTGATTGGACTTATCGATGATTATTTTTTTATTATCAGTGATACAGCAAAGATGGCTAAACAAACACAGCAGCATTGACGAGGTTGGGATCAGGGCAAGAAAAGGAAAAAAATTACATAGTTTGTTTATTGAGATTGTTTATTGAGAAATTTTGTTATCTGTTTTTCATTAATAAAATAACCTTGCAGTCGGTGTAATTCTTTGTCTTGAGGGGTTTTGATGAGCATATCGCCTTTGCCCAATAGCGTTTCCGCGCCTTTTTGATCTAAAATAATACGGCTATTACTGCTGCTATCGACACTAAAAGCAATACGGCTGGGAATATTGGCTTTGATCAAGCCTGTCATTACCTCACTGTCAGGGCGTTGCGTGGCTAAAATTAGGTGAATGCCTGCGGCACGGGATTTTTGGGCAATTCTAGCAATGAATTCTTCCACCTCTTTTCCATATTGCATAATGAGGTCGGCCATTTCATCAATCACACAGATAATTAAGGGCAGTGTGTGTTGTTTGGGGGTGGCAGGATTGAGGATATTTTCAGTTATTGGACTTTTAAATAACTCATTGTTTTTTCTAGGGTATGCGATGTTTAAGTAAATTTTTTACCACGCAAATTATATAAGAGCCAATTTTACTAGAAAGAGTGGCAGGGCAGGCATAAAAGACAGTCAGCCGCCACTTGACAGTTAAAACAAAAAATCGCACCTTATGGACGAAAACTATTGAATCACTTTCTTAGATGTAACTCAGATCAAAATCAACGGCTTGTAAAAATTTAGTTTGCTTTTCTAAGCTGGCTAATAATAAAGGACGTTGTTCTAATTCTCCTTTAGTAAATTGAATTGTTAAGCCTTGTTTTTTTGCCTGAATAGCTTCAATTTCAGATGTTTCATCTTTACGTGAGCGATGTAGAATGGTAGCAAGGCGCAGTAAAACACTTAACCTTAATACCGTTGTACGTTCTTCTTCAGGTAAATTTTGCAATAACTTGTGATTGATTTTATTGCGATGACAACGCACTACGATACTCATCCATGCTTGTTCTTGATAAGAAAACCCTGCTAAATCAGCATGATCTAATAAGTAAGCACTGTGCTTATGGTAAGCACTATGAGAAATCGCTAAACCTATTTCATGCAAACTACTGGCCCAATGTAATAACTCAGCATGATCTAAATTGAATTGCCATTGTTTACAACACTGTGAAAAGAGTCGATGTGCTGTACTGCTAATGCGGCGTGCATGTAATTGACTGATTTGAAAACGCTGTTGAATCGTATTGATGGTTTTGACACGGGTATCTTCACTTTGAATCCGACCTAAACGTTCATAGATAAGACCTTCTCGCAATGCACCATCAGATACCTGCATTTTTTCAATCTTAAGGGCTTCAAAGGTCGCAATTAGAATAGCTAATCCGCCCGCGAAAACGGGTTTACGATCATTCTTTAAACCTGCTAAATCCAAGTTATCCAATGATCCTGCTTTAATCATGCGGTCGCGGATTTGGTATAGATTTTTTAGTGTAATGCCATAAGGGGCAAGTTCTAATTTTTTAACTACCTTACTAACGGCACGAATCGTTCCCGATGCTCCCGTCGCAGAACACCAACCAATTTTACGGTAATGCTTTTTAATCGGACGCAAGTTTAAGTGGGCGGAAGTATTGGCTGCATTCCAACAAGATCGACTCAAATCTCCTTGCTTGAAAAAACGCTGACTAGCACTGACACAACCCATGGTTAAACTTTCAAGTTGCTGTGGCTCAAAGTGTTCACCAATAATAAGCTCGGTACTCCCACCGCCAATATCCATCACAAAGCGTTGCCCATCTTCATCGACTAAGGAGTGTGAAACGCCCAAATAGATTAAACGTGCTTCTTCTCGACCACCAATAATTGAAATAGGATGTCCTAATGCTTTACGGGCTTTTTTTAGAAAAGAACGAGAGTTTTTAGATTGTCGCAAAGTATTTGTTCCAACTGCAGCAACACTGCCTTGTGGTAAATCCTTAACACGTTCACCAAAACGGGCTAAGCAAGCTAAAGCCCGTTCGCGGGCTTCATTGGATAGTCGTTTATTTTCATCCAAGCCTGCCCCTAAACGCACCATTTCTTTTAGGCGATCTAAGATATGAATATGACCGTCTTCAATCTGAGCAACGACCATGTGAAAACTATTAGAACCAAGATCAATGGCGGCGAGATATTGTACTTCGTCTTGTGTATTCATACGTCAAGATCAAGTGTCATAATGGCATCGACTTCAACTTCTGCACCTTTGGGTAAAGCAGCAACACCCACCGCAGCCCGAGCAGGATAAGGTGGAGTAAAAAATTCTTCCATGACTTGGTTGATAATTGGGAAGTTAGCCAGATCGGTTAAAAATACATGCACTTTAGCAAAGTCAGCTAATGATCCCCCTGAAGCCTCTGCGACGGCACTGAGATTACGAAAAATCTGTCGGGTTTGTTCTGCAATATCTGCGTCGATAAGTTCCATTGTCTCGGGAATCAATGGAATCTGTCCTGATAAATAAACGGTATTGGCGGTTTTTACTGCTTGCGAATAAGTACCGATTGCCTGTGGTGCATTGGGAGTAGAAATATATTGCTTTGCCATTTTTAATAACCTAATAATTACTAATTTCCTTTAGGAATATAAAGTGTATACCCTAAAGGGATGGGCATATTATGCACTATTTAAATGAACTTCAAGCAAACCTGAATAAGTGAACTAACGCGTATGGGTTGAGAACGGGCGTTCTACTTGTAATATTCCATCTTCTTGTTTGATCAAATACATAATTTTATGCAAATGTTTACGATTAGAGACGGTAATTAAAAAGCAAATGATTTTTGTGCCGCGTTTTTCCGTTTCAATGCTTAAGTCCTCAATATTGGCAGAGTATTTTTTCATAAGTGCAGTAATCATTGATAACACCCCAACATGATTTTCAGCGGTAATTAAGAGTGGCACAGAGAAGGGTGTATTCTCAGTTTTTGTCCATGAAACCGCTAAATAATCTTTATCAGAAAGATCCCGATAGCGTAATGAAGGACAACTGACTCGATGAATAGCGAGTCCTTCGCGCTGATTAATTTGGGCAGTAATACGATCATCAGGTAAGGGATGACAACAAGTCTGTAAATTAACCACTAAACCCTCTGTGCCGCTAATCAACATGGGTGTTGGTGTATTGTCTTTAATACTCGGCAGTTTTTTATCATCAAATAAACGATGTACGATCAAATGGCCGCATTGTTTACCTTGCCCAATTGCAGTCCATAAGGCAGCTTTATCGGTTAAATTTAGGGTTTGTAATAGTTGTTGATATTTTTCAGTAGAAATATCACTTTGAGTCAATCGGTGTTGATCTAAAGCAGATTGAAAAACCTGTTGACCTAATGCAACAAATTCAGTGGTTTTGCGCTTTCGTAACCAAGCACGAATACAAGATTTTGCCTTAGCGGTTATGACAACATTAGCCCATGAAGCACGTGGACTGGCTAGCTCACTGCGTATAATCTGCACAGTTGCCCCATTATACAAAGGCATTTCTAAAGAAACATTTTTACCATCTACCCGTGTTTCAGCACAGTGATTACCTAAATCTGAGTGGATCGCATAAGCAAAATCAATTGAGTTTGCCCCATAAGGCAAGATAATACTTTGCCCCGCAGGAGTCGAAACATAAATTTCACGTAAAAATAAATCTGCCTTCATATCTTGGTAAAATTCATCACTATCGACATTGTTACGATAAATTTCATCAACTTGGTTAATCCATTCTTTTAGAGATTTATGAAAAATATCGGCACTTTGTTTTAAGTTGGGATTACGCCATTTCGCTGTTACACCGTATTGTGAAACTTGAAACATACTGTGCGTTTGAATCTGAATTTTAATGGTTTGTTTACTGGGGGAAAGCAGATAGGTTTCTAAGGCTTGAAAGCCATAGACTTTGGGAGTAGCAATAAAATCTTTAAACGAGCCCACTTTAGGAGGGTAGAGTGCATGTAAAATACCGAGTGCTTGATAACATTCTGCTCGTGTCGTCACTAAAACACGAATATCAAGACTTTCTGTTTTGGCATCTAAAATACTGTCTTCACGTTCTAAACATTGGTAAACATTATAAATATTCTTTTCCCAATAAGAAATATCAGCCTTTAGTGGCTCGCTTGCAAAGGTGTTACGTAACAAGGTTAGAATTTCTTTTTGCCGAGTTTCAATCTCTTGGGTATAGCGTCGCATGACTTTTCTAAGCACTTTGACTCGCCAAGGATATTTGGCTGTTAGGGCTAATTCTTGTAAATCACGTCGCATTTGATTCATTCCCATACGACGGGCTAAGGGGATATAAAGGCTGAATGATTCATTCGCCTTTTTAATTCGAGTCTTTGCAGGCATTGCTGCCATTGTACTGAGATTATGGAGACGATCCGAAAGCTTAATTAAGACCACACGAAAATCTTTCGTCATGGTTTTCATCATTTTGCGAAAGGTCGCAATTAAAGCAGCCTGTTTATTGGGGTAGTCTTCATAAATTAGGTTAGTAACGCCATCAACCAAATTAGCGGTTGATAGACCAAATTCATCAATAATTTCTTGTTTGCTATGCTCCGTATCTTCGATGACATCATGCAGTAAGGCGGCACAAATTACATCAGCATCCATATATAAATCCGCTAGGGTGCGGGCAACTTCTAAGGGATGAGTAATATAAGGAGAGCCATCTTTACGCATCACGCCATGATGGGCTTCAGCAGCAAATAAGAATGCGGCATAAACTTTTTTGACATCCTGATCAGACATATACTCTTCAACTAACATAACGAGGTTTGCAACCCGAAAGTCATCATTGGGTAAATGTCCACTTTGTCTACTTTGCTGTAAGTCCATTGTAAGTGTGCCTTTAGTTTATTTGTATAGTTATTTGCCACATCCTAAAAGCTTAGTTTATTAAGGTAATTAATGAAGCATAAATTATTGGCAATGATTCGTTAGATAAATTATAAACTGATTTGTTTGCTGTAAAAATTACGATTCATCATCAATCACTTTGTCAGTCATAATTTTGCCATCTCTGTCTAATAAACCCTCTGAAATTTCTCTTAAAGCAATTACAGTTGGTTTATCACCGTCTTCTTCAACTAATGCTTGCGCACCATATGCAATATCACGGGCTCGTTTAGAAGCTTTTAAGACCAAATCAAACTGATTATCCACATAATTCATACAGTCTTCTGTTGTTACACGCGCCATTGGGAATCCTTCGATAAAATATAAATACAAAAGTTATTATATTACAGCGGGACTGATAACATATCAAAAGCTTAAGTATGACAATACATACTGTCCCAACCCAATAAAAAAACCTCTAAAGGAAATGTAACGTGAGTGAAAAAAATATTGAATCCATTCTCAGCGAAACCCGTCGTTTTTCTGCCTCCAGTGAATTTCAACAAAATTGTCTAATCAACCCCGAAAAACGAATGCAATTGGATCAAAAAGCCGCTGAAGATTATGAAGGCTTTTGGGCAGATTTAGCGCGTGAACATTTAGACTGGCATCGTGATTTCTCAACCACACTGGATGATAGTAATGCACCGCATTATCAGTGGTTTACGGAAGGTGAACTCAATGTTTCCTATAACTGCTTAGATCGTCACATTGCTAATAAAGGCGATAAAACCGCGATTATTTTTGAAGGTGAGCGCGGTGATGTACGTAAACTAACCTATACACAGCTCTTGGCAGAAGTGAGTCAATTCGCTAATGCACTCAAAGCGCAAGGGATTAAAAAAGGCGATCGAGTCGTAATTTATATGCCGATGATTGTCGAAGGTGTCATTGCAATGCAAGCTTGCGCGCGCATTGGTGCTATTCATTCAGTCGTATTTGGTGGATTTTCTTCTGAAGCTTTACGTGATCGTATTAATGATGCAGGTGCAAAAGCAGTGATTACTGCGGATGGGGGGCATCGTGGCGGCAAAATAGTGGCATTAAAACCCGCCGTTGATCAAGCATTAGCAAAAGGCTGTGCCAGTATTGAGACGGTGATTGTGTATCAACGCACCCAACATGACATCACCATGCAGGCAGGTCGAGATATTTGGTGGCACGATGCGATTGAAGGGCAAAGCCAACAGTGTGAGCCTGAATGGGTCAATGCAGAACATCCCCTTTTCTTACTATATACCTCAGGTTCAACGGGTAAACCCAAAGGGATTCAACATTCCAGCGCGGGTTATTTACTCAATAGTGTTTTAAGTACGCAATGGGTCTTTGATGTTAAAGACGATGATGTATTTTGGTGTACAGCAGATATTGGTTGGATTACAGGACATAGCTATGTTGCCTATGGGCCTTTAGCCTTAGGTGCAACACAAATTATTTATGAAGGTGTTCCGACCGTACCAGATACAGGACGTTTTTGGAAAATCTGTCAGGATCACCAAGCCAGTATTTTCTATACCGCACCCACTGCGATTCGTGCCTTAATGCGCTATGGTGATGAAGTCCCACAACAATATGATCTATCCAACTTACGCCTATTAGGCACAGTCGGTGAGCCGATTAATCCAGAAGCATGGATGTGGTATCACCGTATTATTGGTCAAGAAAAATGTCCGATTGTGGATACATGGTGGCAAACAGAAACAGGCGCACACATGATTGCTCCACTCCCCGGTGCGACAGAGTTAAAACCAGGTTCTTGTACCCAAGCCCTTCCCGGAATTATGGCGGCAGTGGTGGATCAAGACGGCAATGATATTGAAAATGCCAATGAAGGCGGTTATTTAGTCATTAAAAAACCGTGGCCATCCATGTTACGCACGATTTGGGGTGATAAACAACGCTATGTGGATACTTATTGGTCAATGTTTAATGGACAATATTACTTAGCAGGCGACAGTGCTTATCAAGATGAAGACGGTTATTTCTGGATTATGGGACGTATTGATGATGTCTTAAATGTTTCAGGGCATCGACTGGGTACAATGGAAATTGAATCGGCTTTAGTTGCCCATCCAGAAATTGCAGAAGCGGCGGTCGTGGGTAAACCGCATGAAATCAAAGGCGAAGCGATTGTCGCCTTTGTTATTTGTAAAGGTGATCGTCCTATCGGTAAAATGGCTAAGGCTAAAGAGCAGGAATTACGTCATTGGGTCGCCAAAGAAATTGGACCCATTGCTAAACCTGATGATATTCGCTTTGCCGATGGCTTACCTAAAACCCGTTCAGGAAAAATCATGCGACGCTTATTACGCACCATTGCCAAGGGTGAGCTAATTACTCAAGATACTTCTACCTTAGAAAATGAATCTGTAGTGGAGCAATTGCAGGGCAAAGCTTAATAAAAGCGATATAACGAAAGTTTTAGTTGTAGTTAAGGGTTTAAATAATTTTTTTTAGAATAAACCTTTAACTATTTTGCAGGTAATTTAGAACAGACTTCTTTGCTATAGATTCGACCCAATAGATAGACACGACTTAGGTTTTTATACCTATTTGTAGATAACCAGAAATGGGTTTTTATATCCACTTTGTTATAACCCAGTTTGGGTTTTTCTGACTAAAATGGATATAAAAACCCAGTTTGGGGCATACACTACAGACAAACGACAATAAAACAGAAACAGTTTACAAAAAAACAGCAACAGACGACAACGACAGAAAACAGTCCACAGTGAGACAAAAAGACAGCGGACAAACGACAATCACAGGGTAAAATTAATTTTTAGTTTTTTATTGACAAACTGATTAAAGGCATGGCA
>WFRR01000013.1 GCA_015486375.1 Thiotrichaceae bacterium | reverse complement strand
TTATCAGAAATAGTAAACTTATCATCTGACTCTGAAATATTATTTATATCTTCTAGTATATTACCAACTTTTGTTGGTTTCATTGTTGCTTTTGGCCAATTAAATAAGGTTGAAAAATCATAATTTTCACCGTAATAATCACGATCAAAGCCAACAATGTAAATTCGTTCTCTATTTTGTGGAATACCAAAATCAGCGGCACGCAATACTTTAAAATCAACCCAATAATTTAATTTTTTTGATAAAGCTTTTCGAGCATCTTCACTCATTGGAATATTATCAGGAATAGATTGAATTTCCTCTCCTCGCAATATGCTTAATATAAGAGCTAATGTTTTACCCTTATCATGGCTTCTTAATTGCTTAACATTTTCTAACAAAAATGCTTTTGGACGTTTCTCCGCAATAATTCTTTGAAGTTCAAAAAACATGGTTCCCCTAGTATCACTAAAACCTTGTTTTAAACCTGCTTGAGAAAAAGTTTGACATGGAAATCCAGCCAATAATAAATCATGATCAGGTATAGCTGATGCTGATATTTTAGTAATATCATCATGAGGTACTTCACCAAAATTAGCAGCGTATGTTTTCTTTGCAAATTTGTCCCACTCAGAACTAAATACACATTCTCCACCTAATTCTTGAAAAGGTAAGCGAATACCTCCAATACCTGCAAATAAATCAATAAACTTAAATTCATATTGCTTACTCTTTTGCTTAAAAGGCATTTCTTCGGGTAATGCTATAATTTGTTTTAATTTTGCTTTTGTTGGCTTATGTTCTCCTTTCTCCCAGCCACGTATAGTTCTTTCACCATGCTCTTTCATATTTAATAGTATGGAAAAATCGGTATAACTTAATCCCATCCGTGTTCTTTTTTCTTGGATGTATTCACTTGTATTGTTCATTAGCTTTTCCAAAAATAGGGAGAATCTGTCGTTCTAACCAATGTCCTTCTTTACACGACATTTTTATATCATTCCAGCAGAGTGATTTTTCTTGATTTTTTGGAGATGATTCATAGTTCAAGACGACCATACTTCTTAACCCGTAGTAATTTGATTTCTTTATGTTTCCACTCACCTATTTTGTGCGACCAATAAAATGTAATAGAAAGTAGAGTATTGGATGATTGGTTAGCTATACCCACCATTTTTTACCGATAAATTTCACGCATAACATCAGTGAGTTAATACAAGTTTACTCACTAAATGTTTCAATACCAACAATTTCAACTTCATTAACTGCTAAAGCACTAGCAGTATTCAAGTCATCATCAAGAATAATTCTTGATGCTTCAATTTCAGTTACTCCATTTGGAAATAGAGCGCCAGTAGGGCTAGATAATACCAAAGAAAAATATTCACTAGATTCTGCAATATTATCGCCAACAATTACAACTTCAATGACTGTACTTAATTCTCCCAATTTTATTGTAGCTATTCCTGATGTTTGAATATAATCACTTCCAGCCATAGCAGTACCATCTTTAGTTTCATAATGCACGGACGCATCCATAGGTAAAGCAGTACTGATCTGTAATAAAAAATAGTTAATTATATTACTATCACTTTCTTTTGGCGTAATCACAACATCAGAAGGGTTTGTTGGTATAGCGGAAGTTGTATCACTCATCACGGTTGATGAAAGTGAGAAACTTCCCCCTGAACTATCAATCGGTTGAATATAATAATCACCTGCTGCAAGTGACTTTGAGGTACTGCCTGATACCGAAAAGTTATCCACTTGAGCAAAATTAGCATCATAAATTTTTACAGCATCAATATTATAATTATAAGCATCTGAGCCAGAAACCAGTATTGCACCAGCACTGTTTAGCGTAAAACTATAATAATTATCGGATGCCGAACCATCAAAGCTCACACTGGTACCATTGGTTAATGGAATCGCTGAAATTGGTGTGCCACTCATCACGGTTGATGAAAGTGAGAAACTCCCCCCTGAACTATCAATCGGTTGAATATAATAATCACCTGCTGCAAGTGACTTTGAGGTACTGCCTGATACCGAAAAATTATCCACTTGAGCAAAATTAGCATCATAAATTTTTACCGCATCAATATTATAATTATAAGCATCTGAGCCAGAAACCAGTATTGCACCCGCACTGTTCAGCGTAAAACTATAATAATTATCGGATGCTGAACCATCAAAGCTCACACTGGTACCATTAGTTAAAGGTGTGGAATTAAGAAGAGTGCCCATTATATTTTTTCCTTAATCAGTATATTGAATCACAATTTTTCGAGTATAACGTGATAGGTATAAACCAACTTTAAATATTAGAAATATTTCAATCTAATCCATTAAAACCCCAATCCATGGAAGCCTCTACCCCAGTTCAGGAAAAACCTACCCTCATTCAGGGCAGTCAAACCCCAGCAATGCCCCAACTCAGGGTACACAAGAACAATTAAACAATATTACAAAAAACAACAACAAAACAGAACAGTGTATTTTTGATTTTTTTGCGTGGGTGGGCTTGTGTTTCAATTAAAAAGATGTCAAAGTAAAAAAGGAATCGGGGTAGAAATCCCCACTTGACTGAAAAGTTAATGGCTCTGTGGTTGTTGTTTTGACCAACAAACTAAAGAGCGTTCCATGTTCACCAATCAGCATCATAAAAGGAGATTGATTTATGTCTACAGCATCATATACACCCGCCTATTCGGCTGCTCAAAGCACCGATGAACTCGGCGTTCAACTGGGTTACATCATCGGCAACAAGCTTCAATTTGCGGGTGAGCAATCTAAAATTATTTACGATCTTTGCTTAAAACAAGTTTCTGCTTGTCAACTCTCTGCGCGCTGCATTCGGCTTTTTAACACCATTCTCAACCAAACAATCGGTTATCAAAAACGTGAAGATCACGCCACCACGACCCGTTTACAAGAACTGACCAAGATACGATATGATCATATTGGTGAAGCGATTCGTTTTTTATCGCGTGCGAATATTATTCAATGGCGACAAGGCGGTAAATACAATAATTATCTTTCGGTTAATTTTCATTTTTCCTCATGGTTTCAAAAAGATCCCGCACAACGCATTACAACAAACGACCCAACGATATTGCTCCCCGAACGTTATCAAAAACCCATTGATGAAGGTTTTGGAGCTGACTTTTTAGAGGATGATAGCGATGATTATCCAATATCAGAAACATCACCTCAGGCTGATCAAACCGCTGAAATTCAAACAAAAATAACAGAAACTCAGAATTTAAATCAGTACAATATGGATAGAAAAGCGATTGTACAAATCATTAAAGAAGTGCTTGAACAACAACAGACTAAGCCATTTAATTCAGTAGCAGAAAGTGTTGCTGAATCAGAAAAAACAGAATTAATAGATGCTAAAATCGTAATAGAAAGCAGTCCTGAATTAGAACAATCACTTGACGTACTAGAAACTCAATCAACACAAATAAGTATTGTAGACAGTGAAGAATATCAACAATTAAAGCAGCAGCTAAAACAGCAATCAGAGCAATTTCAACAAGAAATTAATGATTTAACCGAAACTAAAAATAACCAAATCAATGATTTATCACAGTTTAAAGACAATCAAGAAATCTTAGAACAACAACTGCTTCAACATCATGCTTATAAACAAACCCAAGCGACTACGATTAAAAATAAGCAACAAACCATTGATGACTTAGAACAAAAAAATCAGCATCTACAAGCCCAGAGCAAGAATCAACACTTAAAGAATTCGATTCATCAAGCGGTTTCAAATAGCTCTCATTACACCGCGAATACTCCCGCCTCTGATCAATCGTTAGCACCATTCTCGAATCTAAACTATCCTAAAATTTTGACCAAAGAGGAGCGTTTTAGTGTACAAAAATTGGTGAGTAAAGCGGGTAGCCGTGAGCAAGATATTTTGGATTTACTCAATATTCGCTTGCTGAATACGGTCGATCCACTCAATAATCGACTGTCTTATTTTGCCAGTTTAATTAATCGACATCGCAAAGGAGAATTAGATTTTAGTGCCTTAGAATCCTTTCAAAGCCCTGATGATATAGAAGCGAAAAAAGCCATCAATACAGAGTTGAATCGGCTGGTTGATCTCTATAGTGAATATCATTATAAGCGGGTCTATTATCGAAATCAGTTAGAAGATGATTATTCACAATATAACCAAGATTATTACACTGAATTCAATAATAAAACCCATGCCGTTTATGACACTATTTCCGCTTATGTTGAAACCCATCAACTCAACCCTAAAATTCTAACCAATATAGCTAGCTGGTAATGGCTGAAATAAGCCCAAAGCAAAAATAGCTTATTTTTCTAAAGCACGATAACGTCCTACCGCTTGTTTATGTTGCTCATAGGTTTCAGAGAATTCATGTCCTCCTGTTCCATCCGCAACAAAATAAAAATCCTTAGTTTTTTGTGGGTGTAAGACGGCTTGAATCGCGTCTAAACTGGGCGTAGCAATGGGGGTTGGTGTGAGTCCTTTACGCGTATAGGTGTTATAAGCGGTATCGCGTTTCAAATCAGATTTATAAATAGTGCCTGTATAATTCTCTCCCATACCATAAATGACGGTTGGATCAGTTTGCAGTAACATATCAATTTTGAGACGGTTTAAGAAAACCCCTGCAATTAAGGCTCGTTCTTCAGGAATGCCTGTTTCCTTTTCGACAATAGAGGCTAATATCAAGGCATCGTAGGGAGTCTTTAGTAAACTATTTTTTTCTCTGTCTTGCCACACTTGATGTAAATAATTTTGCATCTTTTGATAAGCCCGTTGTAAAAATTGTAAATCTGTAGTTTTACGTGGAAAATTATAAGTATCAGGGTAAAACCAGCCTTCAGGGTTTTTCATATTAGCTAAGTTTTTAGTATTAACGGAGTGATTTTTATTAGCTAATGATTTTAACTTGTGTTTAGCTTTATTTTTAAGAGATGTTTTTAACTTTTGTATAATATTTTCATAATCATCATCCGTTAATGTCTGTTTCAAGCTGGGATGTTGGCGAATTTCTTTTTTCAAATCGGCAAAGGTCTTACCTTCAATAATGCTAAGTTTATATTGTAAAGTTTTACCACTGACAAATAAGTCTAATAATTCCTTAATGGTCATTTTTTCACTAAGCTTATATTCTCCTGCTTTAAGCTTATGAGATTGATTATATAAACGAGCTAATAATTTAAAATTAATGGCACTGGGAATAATGCCTTTTTTCGCTAATTTACTGGCAACTTGACTAATATTACTGCCTTTTTTAATTTCAAAAATAGCATCTTCTGCTTGCGTGCTGGGTAAACTAATATATTCAATCGTTTGCTGTTGATAGTTATGATAATAGAAGTAGCCAATTAAAGTCACCATCGTAATTAGCAGTAGTATAAATAATTTAACTTGAGATTTAATCAGTTGAAATATTGATTTCATCGATAAAGCTCCGCTTGATATTGTCATTTTTGGATAAGAGGATTTTTTCAGAAATAATTTAAATTGGGATTTAATCAGTCGCAATACTTTAAATATTAATTTCATCGATAAGGCTCTACTTGATATTGTAATTTTTGGATAAGAGGATGTTTACTGTATTGAATAATTGTATCGTGACTCGTAAAGGATAGCACCGACCAAATACCAATAATTGAGTTACTCATAAAAATAGCATCTGCCGTGTATAGGGTTTGAAGCGATAAAGGCGTTTGAATAAAAGGGATATTCTGTTGTTGTAGCAACTGCTTAATATAAGCCTGCATAATGCCACGAATGCCGCAATGATCCAGTGCAGGGGTATAGACTGTATTATCCTTGATAATAAAAAGATTACTCATCGTCCCTTCAATAATATTATCCGCATAATCTCTGACCACGCCTTCTGGGTAATCATCACCTAACTCAGAGCGAGCCATCACTTGTTCAAGACGATTAAGATGTTTAAAACCTGCTAAGACAGGGTTATGGGCTAAACGTGTTTGACACAATGCTAGTTTGATACCTGTTTCTTGATACGATTTAGGGTAATTAGGCAAAGGATGTAAAGATAAAATACGGGTAGCTGAGACGCTAATTCCTGCGGAACTATAGCCCCGCCCACCTGAGCCACGACTAATAATAATTTTCAAAATTGCTTGTGCATTGATTTTACATAATTGCCGAATTTCAGATTTTAAGGCCGCTATATCCAATGTCTGAATCGTTAAGCGTTGTAAGCCTAAATAGAGACGTTCTAAATGTTGTTCTAAAAAGATAGCTTGATGGTCTTTAATGCGTAAGGTTTCCCATACCCCATCACCGTATTGCAAACCACGATCACTAACAGGTAGTTGTTCGCTTGGCTGCCCATTGACCAGAATCATGTTTCAAACACTTTCAATAAGCCTTTAGCTTTATGACGAGTTTCGGTCAGTTCATTTTCAGCGACTGAATCAAATACGATTCCCGCTCCTGTTCTAAAGTTCAGATGGTCATCAATTTGTGTAAAACTACGAATCAAAATATTGAAATCCATATCGCCATTATGGTTAATATAACCCACTGAGCCTGTATAAGCCCCGCGTCCTGTTTGTTCTAATTCGGCAATAATCTCCATACAACGCACTTTAGGACAACCTGTAATCGTCCCCCCTGGAAAAACCGCTTTAAGCACTTCACCGGGAAGAATATTTTCGCGTAATTCACCCCGAATATTAGACACAATATGATGTACATGCTGATAGCTTTCTAAACCCATCAGTTCATCAACTTCAATCGAACCTGCTTTACAAATACGTCCAAGATCATTGCGCTCTAAATCAATTAACATAATGTGTTCCGCCCGTTCTTTGGGATGATTAATTAGTTCATCCAGTAAGGCTTGATCAGCCTGCGTTGATTCACTGCGAGGGCGTGTACCTGCAATTGGGCGCGTTTCCGCAATACGGTTATTAACTCGCACAAGACGTTCAGGCGATGAACTGACAATAGCCCAATCGTCAAAGACACATAAAGCCGCAAAGGGGGCAGGATTGCGTTGTTTTAATACATAATAAAGTTGCTGGGGTGTTGCAACTGCGCTGTTTTGCGTAATCGCCGTCCATGCACGGGAGTAGTTCACTTGAAATACATCCCCTGCTTGAATATAAGCACGAATTGTTTGAATATTATCTAAATACGTCTGTTCAGGGTCTTCTTGTAAAACTTCTAGGGCAATATGATTGGTATCATTATTCTGTTTAGTTTTAGTGGTTATATCCGCATCGCTTTCTGTATTAATCGTTTGAAGATCAATGTGTATTTGTTCAAAAATATATTCATATATGGGTTCACACACGATATAAGATTGCTGTATATGATGATCAATAATAATAGCGGCAGGAATACGGGCGGCATAGGCAATAGGAATATTTCTATCATCGGCATGATGTAAAGAATCAGGCAATTGATAAGCAGGTAAGGCTAAGCTCGGTTCAATTTGTTGTGCTAATTCATAAGCCAGATAAACAAACCAGCCACCGCGAAAGGGGAGTTTGAGTGAATTTTCATATTGCTCAGATTGAGTAAGATTATCTAGATGATTCTGGGTAAAAACTTGATCAAAACGATCCAGAAAACTGTCAGAATCATGGTGATTCGCTCGCAGGGTTTCTTGTGGATAAGCAAATAAAATACTGTAACGGGATTGCTTAGATTGCGTCACGCTTTCGAGTAAAAAAGGATAGTTCTGAGGAGACGATGAGTGAATAGAGAGTAAATCAAGTTCACCTTGTTGACTATGTACTAACATGGTAATAACAAGGTGAAACTTAACATCACACAAATAGACATTAGAGAGTCTATTATTTTAGATCTTCTTAAAGATCAGTGTGCCATTTGTACCGCCAAAGCCAAAAGAGTTGCTCATCACAATATTCACTTCTGCATCGCGTGCGGTATTAGGGATGTAATCTAAATCACAGTCAGGATCTTGATTATCCATGTTAATCGTCGGGGGAAGCACCTGATCTCGAAGCGCGAGAATGGCAAAAATAGCTTCAATACCGCCTGCTGCACCGAGTAGATGACCTGTCATAGATTTACTAGAACTAATCGCTACATCATAAGCTTGACTACCAAAAGCGCGTTTAATAGCCACCGTTTCTGCCAGATCACCAGCGGGAGTTGACGTGCCGTGTGCATTGATATAATCAATATCTTCAGGGTTAACCCCTGCGTCATTCATTGCATTTTGCATACAACGGGCTGCACCTGCACCATCTTTAGAGGGACTGGTCATATGGAAGGCATCACTACCCATACCATAACCGACTAATTCACAATAAATTTTTGCACCACGGGCTTTGGCATGTTCATATTCTTCTAGAACAACCACACCCGAACCATCACCTAAAACAAAACCATCGCGGTCTTTATCCCAAGGGCGACTGGCGGCTTCAGGATCATCATTACGGGTTGATAAGGCACGGGCTGCGGCAAAGCCACCAATACCTAACGGTGTAGAACCCATTTCTGCACCCCCTGCCACCATAATATCGGCATCACCATAGGCAATCATACGTCCTGCATCACCAATACTATGCGTTGCCGTTGCACAAGCAGAGACCGGCGAGATATTCGGGCCTTGTAAACCGTGCATGATGGAAAGATTGCCTGAGACCATATTAATAATACTGCTTGGCACAAAGAAGGGAGAAATGCGACGTGGGCCACTTTTCAGAAAAATGCCGTAGTTTCGTTCAATTGTACCCAGACCACCGATACCTGAACCGATTTGTACACCAAAACGAGGCGCATTTTCTTCGGTTACGGTAAAGCCTGCATCATGAATTGCATCCGTACCCGCACCAATACCATAATGGATAAAAGGATCCATCTTTCGCTGATCTTTTTTAGGTATATAACGGTCAATATCAAAATCGTCAACATTACCTGCGATTTTGACAGAAAATTTACTGGTATCAAATAAGTCTGAACTGACCTTATTAATACCACTATTACCTGCTTTAATATTTCCCCAAGCTTTTTCTAGCTCAGAGCCAACTGGAGAAACAATTCCAAGTCCAGTTACAACTACGCGTCTTTTAGACAATGTCCCACCCTCTTAAAATTTAACAAAAATCACCAAAAAATCCCCTCATTGAATAGGGGGATCAATGTTGTATCATTGCATTGTAACGATAACGTCTATTATTTAAATCTGTTTATTGACATAATCAATAGCAGCTTGAACGGTGGTAATTTTCTCTGCTTCTTCATCGGCAATTTCGGTATCAAATTCTTCTTCTAATGCCATAACCAATTCCACTGTATCCAATGAATCGGCACCAAGATCATCAACAAAGGATGCCTTTAGACCTGCTTCTTCTTCTGAAACGCCTAATTGTTCCATGACGACTTTAACTACTCTTTCTTGGATTTCGCTCATAATTTTTTATACCTTTTAATCTATTTATTTCTATTTAAGCTGGACATTGTATTGAAAAGTTGTCAATCAATCCAGCCCTTAATTAGCTCATATACATGCCACCATTGACATGAAGGGTCTCACCTGTGATATAGGTGCTAAGATCAGAAGCAAGAAAGAGCACAGCATTAGCAATTTCTTCTGGCTGACCTAATCGACTTAAAGGTATATTAGTTAATAACGCTGACTTTTGCTTATCTGGTAATTCACGCGTCATATCTGTATCAATAAACCCTGGTGCAACCACATTAACGGTAATGCCACGTGTACCCACTTCTTTCGCCATTGATTTAGAAAAACCCACCATACCTGCTTTTGCCGCCGCGTAATTAGTTTGCCCTGCATTGCCTGCTGAACCGACGACAGAGGAAATAGAAATAATACGCCCTGTTCGTGCTTTCATCATGCCACGTAGAACCGCTTTACTGAGTCTAAAGACAGAGCTTAAATTGGTATTAATAATCGCATCCCAATCGTCTTCTTTCATCCGCATCAATAAAGTATCACGGGTAATCCCTGCATTATTGACTAAGACTTCAATACCTTTATATTCCGTGTTAATGTTTTTAATCACTTCAGCAATAGAATCAGTATTTGTAACATCTAAAACCATGCCTTGACCTTGGATACCCAGATCAGCCATATAAGCTGAAATAGCCTCTGCCCCGTGTTCTGAAGTCGCTGTCCCAATAACGATTGCTCCTGCTTGTCCTAAACTCGTTGCAATGGCCTTACCAATTCCCCGACTTGCTCCTGTGATGAGCGTGACTTTTCCCTGTATATTGATCATTATTATTTCCTGATTGATTCTAATTAATTATTGCTGACAAAAAGCTAAGGCTTTATCTAAACTGACGGCATCCGTAATGCAAACTGCCGTCATTTTTCGGTCGATGCGACGGTTTAAGCCAAATAAAACTTTTCCCGGTCCAAACTCGACCAATTTATCTGCACCCAATTCTGTTTTTAAGTGATTGACACTATCGACCCAACGAACCGCCTGAGAAAGCTGTTGACGCAGTGCAATGCGGATTGTATCGGCTGAATGATGATGGCTTACATCGGCATTATGGATAACAGGCATATCGTTCATTGTAAATATTGTGGCATCTAAGTTAGTTTGCAACTGCTCCGCTGCCGTTTTCATTAGACTACAATGTGAAGGGACACTGACTGTTAATTTAATCGCTCGCTTAGCTCCTGCATTTTTAGCGACTTCAATCGCCTGATCAATCCCTGCGGCATGACCTGCAATAACGACTTGTCCCGGAGAATTAAAGTTTACCGCTTCCACCACAAGCTGTTCTGTGGCGACTTCTTGGCAAACTGCAACGACTTCGGCATCACTCAAACCTAAAATAGCCGCCATTGCCCCTTCGCCCGACTTCACAGCAGATTGCATCAATTGAGCTCGTTTAGACACCAATTGCAGTGCATCAATAAAATCTAATTTTTCACTGGCAACGAGAGCGGAGTACTCACCTAAGCTATGTCCTGCCATACCAACAGGTGAACAACCGCCTTGTTGTTGCCATACTCGCCATGTTGCAATCCCTGCGCTTAGCATAATGGGTTGCGTATTTTCAGTCGCATTCAATAAATCTTCTGCACCCTGCGCTAACATCGACCACAGGTCTTTATCTAAACATTCGGAAGCTTCTTCAAAAGTCTCTTTAACAATGGAAAATGATTCAGCCAGTGCATTCATCATGCCAATGGACTGTGAACCCTGTCCTGGGAAAACACCTGCAATTGCCATATTTATCTCGTTTTTATTGGAAAAGCTTATCCTAATGCAAACAAGTTGTGCTGAAAACCTGTAATTCCATTAATTGTTTACTAGACTCCCTCTTAAAATAAAACAGTTTTAATTAAAAAAAACTTGTCATCTGGTAACTAGCATAGATAATGAACGGATTCTTTATATACGGAGTAAATAGCTGAATTATGGCTAAAGAAGATCATATTGAAATGGAAGGTACAGTTAAAGATACCTTACCTAACACAACTTTTCGGGTGGAATTAGACAATGGACACGTTGTTACTGCTCATATTTCGGGACGCATGCGTAAGCATTATATTCGTATTTTGACGGGTGATCGTGTCACAGTACAATTAACGCCTTACGACTTAAGTAAGGGGCGGATTACCTTCCGAGGTAAGTAATAGCAGCGTAATAGTGCTGAGGCTTTAAGCCTTGATACTATTTATGCTGGTGGGTTACAAAAAATTTAAAGCACTGTGAATTCCTCACAGGGCTTTTTTGTGCCTAAGTTTTGTTTAAAAATATTGCTTAAAAATATTGCAAATTTATTCATTCAAATCGGTTTCACAGGTACTTAATATAACCCTGAATTGATATACTCACGGGCTTTGCTAGCATAATTCGGTGTTTATTATGAAGAAACAAAGCTTGATTTGGGCTTTATCCTTACTGTTATATGTCCCTTTTAGCCTTTCTGCTGAAGAAAAAACCGTCACTCCCCCCAGCGATACTGCCCCCAAAAACATGGTAAAGAAGTCAGTTGATGATGACTTTGAAACCATCAAAGAAAATTTAGAACTTGCCATTACAGGAAAAGGTTTGCGTGTCAGTGGTACATTACATGTCAGTGAAATGTTAAATCGAACCGGTAAAGATTTGGGGTTTAATAAGCAAATATTTGCAAAAGCAGAATCTCTAGAATTTTGTAGTGCTTTAATTTCACATAAAATGGCAGTCGCCGACCCCGCTAATATTTCTATCTGTCCTTTTACGATTGCTGTGTATAGCTATACCGAAAAGCCTGAGCAGGTTTATGTCAGTTATCAAATACCTCACTTACTAGGTGATGCAGGCGAAGTCAGTGATGATATTAAAACCCTACTGGCCGATATTCTAGAAGAAGCAACGGAGTAACGACACAACAGCGCCCATTTACGCTTGTCACTGCCGCTTAAATATCACTTAATTAATATATTATAATTTACTTATATATATCCTTTTTGGAAGGGCTAAGTGCAAGCGGTTATTACCTAAGTAATAGACGATCAAGATCATTAATTGTTTTAATAGATAAACAAATAAATATGCCTTGTTTTCACTAGGGAAAAACGTATATGGTGTGCCTATTGAAAAATTACGGTCAACTTAAATAAGATATTCAGCATACTATTTGCACTTATTTTTGTTTAATGAATAATCCAAATTAAACTCGTCCGAGGAATCATATGTCTAATTTAGTTAACCCGCATGGTGGTGGTGATCTTAATCCACTTCTATTAGAAGGTGATGCACTAGCAGCCGAAAAAGATCGTGCTGCAACACTACCTAAAGTCGTCATGGCTTCACGTGAAGTTGGTGATGTTATCATGATGGGCATTGGTGGTTTTACGCCACTTAATGGCTTTATGAACAAAGCAGACTGGCAAAGTATTTGTGATAATATGACAATGGAAAATGGTTTGTTTTGGCCAATTCCTATCACATTATCAACCGATTCTGATACGGCTGCTAGTTTTAACGAAGGTGATGAAGTTGCTTTAGTTGACGGTGAAACTGATGAAATCATGGCAACCATGAATGTCAGTGAAAAGTATAGCATTGATAAAAATCACGAGTGTGAGACAGTCTACAAAACGACTGAACTTGATCACCCTGGTGTAAAAATGGTAATGGATCAGAAAGACGTGAACCTTGCAGGTTCAATTAAAGTCCTTTCTGTTGGCTCATTTAAAGATGAGTACGGTGATCAGTTTATGACACCTGCTGAAACCCGTGCCTACTTTACCGAAAAAGGTTGGTCTACGGTTGCCGCTTTCCAAACCCGTAATCCAATGCACCGTTCGCATGAGTATCTTGCCAAAATCGCACTTGAGATTGGTGATGGTGTGTTAATTCACTCATTATTGGGTAAATTAAAAGCGGGGGATATTCCTGCTGATGTTCGTTCTAATGCGATTGGTACATTGATTGAAAAGTACTTTGCACCCGATTCAGTTGTGCAAGCGGGCTATCCTTTAGATATGCGTTATGCGGGTCCTCGTGAAGCATTAATTCATGCTCTATTCCGTCAAAACTACGGTTGTTCACATCAAATCGTTGGACGTGATCATGCAGGTGTTAGTGACTATTATGGCCCATTTGATGCTCATGATATTTTTGACGAAATCCCTGAAGATGCTTTAGAGACTAAAGCGTTAAAGATTGATTGGACATTCTGGTGTGATAAGTGTGACGGCATGGCTTCTATGAAGACTTGCCCACATTCTGCCGCAGATCGTATGTTGCTTTCAGGTACTAAATTACGTAAAGCACTTTCTGAAGGCGAGCCAGTCTCAGAAAAGTTCTCACGTCCTGAAGTACTAAAAATCTTACGGGCTTACTACGCAGGTATTGCTGAAGAAGATAAAGTTGAAATTAAAATGTCAGGTCACTCTGCAGCTTAATTTTAGTGCTTCTCAGTAGTAAAAAAAGCCAGACTATCGCAAGATAGTCTGGCTTTTTTGTGCCTAGAAAAAACCTTCTAATACAGTTTAAATTTTCTAAAATTTACCACATAAGAGTTCGAGCCTGATTAAAGCATTTGTTTTAACTGATAAACAATATCCAGTGCTTCGCGCGGAGTTAGATTATTAGGGTCAATCCCTTCGAGTTCGGCTTTAATATCTAGGGCAGTTTGATCAATACTAGGCTGTGAATAATTGACTTGATTAGCATGAATCGTATTTTGATCATGGGCTTGATTGGCATAAGGCAGATTAAAATCAAGCTCTAGTACACTATCTTTCTTAAGCTGTGAATCCGTATTATTCTTTTCCAACTCCTGCATTTTTTGTCGAGCAGATTGTACGATGTCTCGATCAACGCCTGCCAGTTGTGCCACTTGTAAGCCATAGCTTTGATTGGCAGGCCCTTCTTCGACTGAATGTAAAAATACAATCTTATCGCCATGTTCGACTGCATTAATATGAATATTAGCAATATTGCTAATACGATCTGCCAATGTGGTTAATTCAAAATAATGGGTCGCAAATAGGGTATAAGATTTTTTCTGTAAGGCTAAATGCTCAGCAAATGCCCATGCAAGGGACAAGCCATCAAAAGTACTGGTGCCTCGTCCAATTTCATCCATTAATACCAAGCTGTTTTCAGTCGCATTATTAAGAATATTAGCCGCTTCGGTCATTTCCACCATAAAGGTAGAGCGTCCTGTGCTGAGATCATCGTGTGCGCCTATCCGCGTAAAAATACGATCAATAGGACCAATGGTAGCTGCGCTTGCAGGTACATAAGAGCCAATATGTGCCATTAAAACAATCAAGGCAATCTGGCGCATATAGGTGGATTTACCCCCCATATTGGGGCCAGTAATCATCAGCATACAACGCTGCTGATTCATATTTAGATCATTCGCAACAAAAGGATCATCAAGACTACGTTCGACGACAGGATGACGAGACGCTTTAATCTGTATGCCTGTTTGTGGACTCAGTTCAGGCATACAATAATTCAGTGTTACGGCTCGTTCCGAAAAGTTAGCTAAGACATCAATTTCAGCCACGGCGGTTGCCGTACGACGTAAAGCCGATACCTTTTCTGCTAAGTGAACCAGTAACTGTTCATATAAAGCTTTCTCTTTGGCTAAGGAACGTTCGCGAGCCGATAAAACCTTATCTTCAAACTTTTTTAGCTCAGGTAAAATATAACGCTCGACCGATTTTAGCGTTTGGCGACGAATATAATCTGCAGGTACTTGATCAGCCGCTGCCCGAGGCACTTCAACGTAATAACCATGCACACGATTATAGGCAACCTTTAAATGTGTAATACCAGTGCGTTGTTTCTCTCGGCTTTCTAAATCCAGTAAGTATTGATCTGAATTACGACTTAAATCACGTAATTCATCTAAATCCTGATCATAACCATCAGCAATAACACCACCATCACGTAATACAACAGGCGGATTTTCAATAATGGCTTTTGTGAGTAAATCAGAAATATCATGATGGGGAGTTGCATCAGATTGCAGTGCTTGTATATGAGGGTTGCTACTATTGCTTAATATATTTTGCAGTTGTGGAATTGTGTGTAAAGAATCTCGTAGCGTCGATAAATCACGGGGTCGAGCCGTTTTTAATGAAATACGGGTCGCAATCCGTTCAATATCACCAATATGACGCAAAGGCTCTTGTAA
>WFRR01000012.1 GCA_015486375.1 Thiotrichaceae bacterium | reverse complement strand
TTATTAATTTCAGATGCCTACGAAGGACAAGCAGTTGATGAAGGCTTAGATTTATCAGAAACTTATAGGGAAACTGCTCAAAGCAATGAATTCACAGCCCATTATGAACCGCCTATCAATGTACCAGAAGACCCAATTGATCAAGGCTATGACTTAGCTAAAACATCTCCCGAAGCGTCTATTAAACAAAGCCATACCAGCGAAAATAAGCCCCACCCTAAAGCGCATAAACCAGCACCTGTAGAAATTCAGGAATCTCAAGTAGCGTCTGAAACGAGCGAGACTAAACAAGCTCAAATAACCCCTGAAACAAGCGAGACTAAACAACAAATAACCCCTGAAGTCAACGCAACTAAAACACCATCACCGCAATCTGAAAAAGTGATTGATGAAGATACACTGAGCTTAAAAATACAAAATGCCGTGGCTTCAGCCCTCAATAGTATTGAGAAAAAAGTAAGCCACCTTGCTAAGCAACTGCACACCGTTGAAGAGAAAGTTCAGACGGTAGAGATTGAACCCAATACTTCCGTATCAACTTCTCAAACCCCATTAAATAACGCTGAATCCAATCCTCAAACCCCATTAAATAATGCTGAAACCACAAGTTACACCACGACAAATCCTGCCTTTGAATATCAATTTCCAATACAGCTTAGTACGCAACAATGCCAAGAATTAGAAAGATCATTGCTACCCCGAGCCGGTGATTATTCTCAAGCACTCCTCGATACACTGGGTAAACGACTCCTTAATAGCACTGATCCACTCAAAAACCCTATGGCTTATATCTCTAGTTTGGTGAGTAAATTAGAAACAGGGACATTAGATGTACAGTCTTTTCTCAGCAATACCGAACTGGCAGCAAGGGCAGAAGCGAAAATTGCCCAACAAAAATCCGAAAAACATGAACAATTACAACAACAAATAGATCAATTTACACAGGATTATTTAGCCGAATACGAGGTTTATAAGCCGACTCATGCCAAAATTGAGCAAGCGATAAAAGAGACAGGTTTAAACTATTGGGAAGCCGCTAAAAAGCTAGAACTCGTTGAAACTATCACCTCCATATTGAATAAATTGGATCGTTTACTGAATGAAGTCAAGCGTTTAGAAGTAGAACAAGAGAAGCTAATCGTATAATTGAGTTAAAGGTAGGTCAGCACATCCCCACTTTTTTGTATAATCCATTCTAGCACTTCATCATAGTCTTTGATGTCGGAGACGATATTAAAGAGATTAGATGATTTTTCTTGCATACTAATAAAAAACTGCTTAACTGACAGTGTATCTTCTGCACTAGCGGTATTGTTAATAAGCTGTTCTAGATGTTGATTATTTCTGGATAACTCATTTAATACAGGTGCATTTTCTATATTGGTCTGAACAGAGTGTAAAGTGATCATGTCAATCAATTTGTCGATTTGATCTTTAATGTCTGTCAGTTTTTTTATCTCCTCTGTATTCAATTGTTTATTGATGTAGCTATTGTTTTGATAAAAATCCCCCTTATCAACAATATTCACATCTCGTTGAGCATTAATCGTATAGTGACCCATCACTGATTTCCCCTGATTAATAAGTTTAAATATAGAGTATTGATATTCCTTTAAATACGCTATTTAGTTACGTTGATGAAAATCCCCTCCATCAGCAATATTAACGTTATCTGCATTAATGGTGTAATATTTATTATAATTTTCAATACTATCAAATTTTTCTTCGAGTATTTCCATAATATAAGCTTTCACTTGACTATGATTAACGCCTGAAACAATGCCGACTGATCCAAATTCCATATTTAACTTTTTTTCTAAATAATGCAAAATATAACTATCAGCATTAATATCATTACCATAAAATTTAGCTTGATCAAGAAAAGAATGAATGTCATTGAGTTTATTGCTAAGTAAATTCAGATAACTAAGACATTGTTGTGTTTCATCATCATTATTAGCATATTTGCTATATTGTTGCTTTCGTTCATTAATTCTGTCTTCTAACTGTTTACAAAACATAAAATCACCGATACTATTTTCAGTTGATTTTGATGCACAAGATAATAAACAGCGTTCAGGTTCTGCATAGGATAAATCAAGAAAGAAATTCAAATTACTCAATTCTAATAAATCTTCATCCAGAACAAATAAGATAATTTTATTCTTTGATGAGGTAATCAGTTTTGATGGCACTAATTTATTATTTCTATGTGGGTGAGCAATTTTTATTAATACATGAGGAAAGAATTTCTGACATAAATCTTTGATAAAACTGTATTTTGTATTGAGGCTAGAGCAATAGATAATTAATTCAGGTTGCTTGACCAGTGAATAAACCAGTTGAGAGAAAAAATTATTAATATAATAGTCATTATCACCATAATCAATATTGAGTTCAATCAATTGATTGTCACGATTATAAAGAAATTTACTGCCCAAGTATTTTATATCATCAATGGTTGATTGTGGTTTTGTGATTGAAATAACAGGAATGTTATTTTCAATATTCAAGAAATTCCAGTGATGATGAAAGAATTCAATAAAGGAGTTTTCTTTTACTACAGTAATCACTAAATCAATGGGACTGATCTTATCTGCTTCATCCCATATATGAGCGTAGTCCCGTTTAAACGACTGATTTAGGGTAATGCCATTGTATATATTTTGGCAATTATTAACGATAATAAAAACCAGCTCAATACTTTTATCTTTAGATGCCAGTGTTGTGCAATATTTACTTTCTGCTATTAGTGTATAGTCTTGGTATTCAAATTCTGATTCAAAGTATGCCCCACTGATCAGTTCAATAATATCTGTACTTGAATAATAATTATTTTTTCCATTAATCTCTAAATCTTTTGGTGTCGCAATTAAAATATATTTCTTGTCCACTAATGAAATCTCCTGTCTAAAAGATTATAGAAGTCTCGAATTTAATGTAATGGCTTGGGAGTATATTATTTTATTAGTTCATTGATTTTTTTTGTAAAATCTTCTTGATTCAATACTTGGCGAGTGGCATTGTCAATTTTTTTAAACACGTAATCAACTGAATTTTCATAATCACCGATAAACTCAGAGTAACCTGTAACAATACAAATTTTTGTATCAGGATGCTTAGATTTTACGGTTTCAATAAAGGTTAAACCATCGAGGTTTCGACCTTCTCGCTTATATAAAGAAATATCCAATAACACCAATTTCGGCGAATATGTATCTATGCTTAATAATGCCTGCATATCGGCTTTATTCGCGGCTTTTTTTACTTCAAAATTAGCATCTTCTAACCACCATGTGATTTGATCTCGCCAAGAAAGTTCATCGTCCAGAATATACACTAAATTTTTCACGGGTGATAATTCTTTTTTTAGCGTAATTTGTGACTGTGTTTTAGCTAAACTAAATCGAAATGTTTTTATTTCACTGTCTAATAAACTCAACTCTCCCCCGATTGATTGCATAATATTACGCGCTCGCCATAAACCATAACGACTATAATGCCCCGCATTCGGATTAACTTGGAAAATTTCTTTACGTCGAGATTCCTCTATGGCAATGCCATTATCACTGACATCAATAAAAATAAATTCATCATTTTGGCTAATATTGATTTTCAAGAAAAAGTGATTAACTAAAGGTGATGTCTTTTTTCTCGCTAAAATCGCACTGGCTGCATTATCCACCACAGCATAGAGGCTATTAAAAAAGGTTCTGGAATTGGCTTCAATATTATCAGGTACATCATCCAAGACATTTAAATTAGACTGAATATTTTCATGGGCAAGCCGCTGAGAAATAACCACTTGCCGTAATACTTTATCGGCAACTTCACGCAATGACAGCGTTTGTAAACTTTGATTGGATATTTCACTGATTTCATCAATCACTTCGTCGATGACTTCATCAATATTACTTAAGCTCTGTTTAGTACGACGTAAATGTTCAATTCCTGCGCCACTGTGGGTCAAGCCAATATCGCGGATCGCTTGCTCAACACTGACCTTAATAATCCCAATCGAATTATTGAGACGATGGGTGAGGTCTTGAGCCAGTAAACTGGTAGAGATAATATCTTGTTGTTCCGCAATATAAATTTGTTTCTTTTCAGCCGCTTTCTCTCTTTCTTCGCGCTTTGCTTGTTCAATTGCCGCTTGTTTCTCTCGCTCTCTTTCTATTTGCTGTAACTCAATTTTTTGAATTTTATCTTTAATTTCAGCTTCTGATAAAACTCGGAATAAACCCGAAATGGAGTGAGCAATATTCTGTAAAAAGAAAATATCATCTTCAGTATATAAGTAATTAGCCCTTTCATGATAAGTCGCAATTACCCCAATCACGCCTTCTGAACCGAAAATCGGTACACCCACCCAAGAGGCAAGATAATTACCTGCAAATTCATAACGTTCAGGATGTTCAGGGTCGGTATACCAATGTTTAGATTCCTGATCTGTTAAGTGTAAAAGAGGTTGTTCAGATAAAATAATTTCTTCGGTTTTACCCATTTTATGGGGATTGAGTAAACGGGGATCAAGCTTATGTTCGTTTACCCAATTTTGACCATTTTTAAGAATAAAAGGAAACTGAATTTGATTTTTTTCTTGGTGATACAGGGCGATATAAAAGTTTTCTGTAAACATAACTTTAGTAATCGCTTCATAAGCTAATTTTAATAGCCGTTGGTGACTAATATCATGAGTTGAAAGTTGACTAACGGTTTTACCAAATATATTTAAAATTTCATTACGCTGGTAATCATTCCAGTGATGAACCCTGACAGCCAGTGCATCTGAAACCTTATTAATGGATTTGGCACTCATGTCTTCTATATCAGTAATTGGCATAATAAAACAACCGAGTACCTGCCAAATACCTGTTTCACTCACCACCCGCATTGGAGTAATTAAGTAGGTCTTTTCATTGATAATAAAACTTAAATTGTTAGCATTTGTATTGGGATTATTTCTTAAGGCTTGAATGTGTTGATCAATGGCTTGATAATCTTGGCGGCTAAAATCAAATTGTTGCCGCCCTTGTTTGAATACAACTTGTAGTTGTTGGACTTTTCTATTTTTTATGGCAATTTCTAAAGTATCAATACCATAAGCGGTATTGAAAAATGTATAAATTTTAGCGTAGGTTGCATTACTTTTATAAGGATTATCAATACTATGACTAATATCTTTAGTAATGAAATGATCTCTGTTTTTCTTGCGATGCTCTGCTAATACCACTGCGGTAAAGCTTGCAATATTATCTAAAACATTTTCATCTCCATCTTCATAGGCTTGTCTCACATGGCTATTTTGTATCACAATATAGCCAAAACTATAGCCTGATGGATGACGAATATTTGCACCTAACCATGATTTGCACTGTTTGTTAATCGTTTCAAGGATATAGCTTTCATTAATGACCAAACCATGATTACGATCAATCGTACACTGTATATTGAGATCACCTACAATCGCTTCAGTCTTTTTATCACTTAAGACCTTGTCTAGGCGAAAATTTTGATTAATTTGGCTTTTATTAGCTGCGAGAAAATATTTCTCTGTATCAATGGGATTCCGAATTAAGACATAAATATCATCTGTTTTACCGTACCATTTTCCCATTCGATGCAGTAGTTGAGAGAAAATATCATTTTCATGCCTAAAGTGTTTTGCTAGTAGCTTATTGCGGGTTTCATCAAAAATAGTATGAATATTCTTTCTGATTTTAGAACGAATAAAATAGGCTATTTGATCAGAAAGCATATCAAATATGGCTTTTATATCGCCCGTATAGGCGGCTTCATTTTTGGAATGATGCAGTATAAACGCGCCAATATGTCGTTCACTGCTCAAACGCATCGGCACAATTAAGACACTTTTATAGCTTGGAAACCCTGCGGATTGACACTGTGCGGCGGTTTTCAAATAGAGCGTCGTATCTAAACCTGCTTGGTTAATTGTCTCCGTAATGGCTTTATTATTGATCTTAAAATAAGTGGGCGATTTTGGGGTAAACACTTCACCGGCATGGGCAAGAAAAGAGGCTTCTTTTTTACCGAAGGCATTATAAACAATAGAAAGTTCACTGCGTTCAATCAAAGGTAAGTCGGCTTCTAACAGGGCTAAAATAAGTTCTTTGACTTTAAAAATATCAGGCAGTTTGCGTTGGATCAGCGTAATAATATTAGCGGCTGTTCTCCATGCTTCCCGATCAATCTGTATTTGCGAACACTGTCTACTGTCATTCATACGCAATTCCTATAATAATACCGCTTTCATAGAGTGAAACTCTTTTATTTTCAAGTTTCTGTGGACAAAGTGGCATAAAATTTCTCCGATAAAAGCGGGGGTAGTCCCCATTTTTGCTGAAGCTCCTGTTTAATCTCCTCTGTCAAAACAGAATGCTGAAGCATTTTCTGCATCTGTTTTTTGGCTCGCTTTAAAGTACATTCAAAACGACTGAGTTCATCATATAAACGCTGTAAGGATTGCTCAGGCTTATATTCAGCGTGAGTATGGTTATACTTAGATAATAGAAGAGATAAGAGCTTATTGATGTCAATATCCCAAAGTAATGCTTGTGTAATTGCGCCACGCGCCAGTTTTCGCATAATACGGGCTTGACCCCCTCGCCCTGGCTTAGGTGCGCCATCCGCGACCAAGTGCATAAAAGCATTTAAATGATCCATAATAATATGCATCGCATGATAGTATTGAGGCGAATTTTGATGACTAAAATAGTTTTGTAAAATAGCTCGCCAATGGGAATATTTAGCAATCCCATGCACCGTTGCGACATTTTGCTGAATCATCGCCAAACGCTCCGCCCCAATCACACATTCAGAAAATACCGTATCGGCTCGAATTAGCTGTCCTTGCTCATCAATATAATTTTCAATAAAAAGTGAATTGGAAATTTCAACAAACCGCCCACAAGCACAAGAGCCTATGAATGCGCTCGAAGCTTCACATTGAACGCAATTAACCTCTGTACGCTCATAGAAAACTTCACTGTGAGGACCACATTTTTTTCCATCCGAGGCGATTTGCCCTAATTCACGTTGTTGCCAAAAATTATGTTGTCGTTCTAAACCAATTAAGCGATCTGTATCAATTCCTATATTTTTCCAACAATCGAGGGTTTGTTGATCAACACCTAAAATAGGATCATCAAGATAGGTAATCCAGAGTTTATCTATTCTCAGTTGCAACGTTTTCGTTAAGAAATGCCAAAGACGCGGCAGTATATTTGCACGTTGACTCGAACCAATATAAAAAGCCGCAGGCATGTGAAATAAGCTAGAGTGAATGGAATCTTTACCCACTAAATCCATATCAAAATAACGAAAACAAGGTTGAGTAAAGGCAAATTTTCCGCCTGTTTGCTCAATAATTTGGGCTAATTCATTTTCAATCTGTACCAAACCTGCACTCATCACAAAGGCCGTATGCACCGATGGATGCAATAGTGATGATGGTTCTAGAATTTCAAACCCATCTTTTTGATGTAACGCTAAAAATGCGTGACTAATCGCTCGACAGTCTGTAATTTTCGCCGTATTTGGCATATGAGAGGGAGCTACTTAAATTTGAGAAATCCAAAAACTGTAGCATAATTAATCCCATAAACACAGGGCTATACTTGGCTTACAGCCGCTCTGAATTTATGTTAAAGCACTCAAATTTTTACACAATCGCCTACGTTTAATACGCCTGTTTGATTATGAATAACATTTTGTCCAAAGAGTATTTTATTGGCTTTTTTGCGATAAGTTGCCAGTGTCCGCAGGGGTTCAGGGCTACTAACAATGCCTAATTTGGGATTAACGGTGGTGACAATACAGCGTGAACAAGGTTTAACAATCCGAAAGGAAATCTGATTAATGTGTATATTTTGCCATTGATCTTCAGCGAAAGCATCGCAACCTTTAACCACCAAATTAGGACGAAAACGCTGCATAGTGACAGGCTTAGATGAATTTTGGACTAATTTCTGGTTTAAATCCTCTAAGGAAGCTTCTGAAATTAGCAATAGAGGAAAGCCATCTGAAAAACCTGTTCGATCACCTTGTTGTGCATAGCTTAAATCACATTGACGCACTTCTGATGCTTCCATATAAACAAGGTGACAAGGTTCACCAATAGTATGCTGTAACCAACGATCCGTTTCTTTGCTTAAATGTTTTGCTTGAACCGTATCATTCCATACAAGTACGGACTGACTCGGGCTATCTGAATTGACTGCGGGAACAATATGATCTTCTAATCCAAAACTACTAAGAATTAATTGTCCTTGATTCAGATGAGGCTGAATTAATGCCATCTGTGGATGACTACGCTGAGTTATAAACTTTCCTTGTGGTGATACCACCATCCAACGACGATCATATTCTAAACCCATCTTATCCACGGCACTACAAGAGAGTGAAATACCTGCCATTGATTTAACAGGATAAATATTAAGTGCTGAAATCTGAATCATAACGCTTTATTCCATTATTACTTGAATCTAAGAGATACTAATTATTCTGCATTAAACTTATTTTCATAAGTTTCACTTTCATCCATCCATTGCATTTCTATTTCCTCTAAATCGCTATCTATCTGACCTTTTTCTTTTAATAGATTCTGTAATACTTGGCTATTTTCAGCACTATAAATATCAGCATCACCCAGTTGTATTTCAATGTTGCTTTGCTGTTGTTGTAATTGTTCCATCTGTTTTTCTAATCGCTGAATTTTTCGCTTTAACGGTAGTAACTGTTTGCGGCGTTGTGCTTCATTTTGTCGCTTTTGTTTTTTTGATAAACCCGTATTACTCTCATTATTAGCCTCCGCTTTTGATTGATTTTTAGCAGCAAGATTGGTTTCTTTTAACCATTGAGAATAATCATCTAAATCGCCTTCAAAGGTTTCTACTTTGCCATGACTGACTAATACCAATTCATCTGCGACTGTTTTTAATAAATGTCGATCATGCGAAACAACGACTAATGCGCCTTCAAATTCTTGTAAAGCCACACTGAGTGCATGACGCATATCTAAATCTAAATGATTAGTTGGCTCATCCAATAATAAAACATTGGGTTTTTGATAAACTAATAATGCTAAGGCTAAACGGGCTTTTTCACCACCAGAAAAAGGGGCAATAGCGGTTTCAATCCGCTCATTACTAAACCCAAATCCACCCAAGTAATTTCGTAGTTCTTGCTCACGGGCTTGCTTATCTAATTGGCGTAAATGGGTTAGTGCAGATTCTTCTAAATCCAATTGCTCTAATTGGTGTTGTGCAAAATAGCCAATTTTCAAATCTTGGGCATGGACGACTTCGCCTTTTTGTGATTCTAAATCCCCTGCTAAAAATTTAATTAACGTCGATTTACCTGCACCATTGGGACCAATTAAACCAATCCGTGAGCCTGCTCTTAATTGAAAATCGACATCTTTCAGTAAGGTTTTGTCACCATAGCCTAAATGCACTAATTTACTTTGTAGCAAGTGATCAGGAATTTTTTCAGGTTTGCGAAAAGAAAAGTTAAAAGGGGAATCAATATGGGCTGCGCTGATGCTTTCCATACGTTGCAAGCTTTTTAAGCGACTTTGGGCTTGTTTCGCTTTACTGGCTTTAGCCCGAAAACGGGCAACAAAGCTTTGCATATGTGAAATTTCCCGCTGTTGTTTCTCATATAAACTTTGTTGCTGTGCAAGTTGCTCGCCTCGTTGTCGTTCAAAGCTAGAATAGTTGCCTGAATACAGCTTTATTTTTTCGTGTTCAATATGGGCAATGTGTGCAACTACCGTATCCAAAAATTCTCGGTCATGAGAAATAAGAATTAATGTGCCTGCATATTGTTGTAACCAATCTTGCAACCAAATAACCGCATCGAGGTCAAGGTGGTTGGTGGGTTCGTCCAGTAATAGTAGGTCAGAACGACACATTAAAGCTTGCGATAAATTAAGCCGCATTCGCCATCCGCCTGAAAAATTACCCACAGGTTGCTGCATTTGTTCGTTACTAAAGCCAAGACCATGCAATAAAATTTGAGCGCGATGTTCTGTCGTATAGCCATCAATTGCATCTAATTGTGCATGTAAATGTCCAAGCCGTTCACCTTCTGCGCTTTTAAGTTGTTCTTGTAAAAACACATATTCTGTATCGCCCTGTAAGGTGTATTCCAATGCAGTGCAAGCTTCGTTTGGAGTTTCTTGTTTGACATGGGCAATGACCCAAGCAGCAGGTATTTGAAAATCACCCGCATCAATCAATAATTTGCCGCGAATAACTGCAAATAAGCTGGATTTTCCCGTACCATTTGCCCCTGTTAGTCCTACATGCTGCTTAGGGTGAATGGTAATATTAGCCTCTGCCAATAGCTTTTTCGTTCCACGACGTAGGGAAAGTTGAGAAAATACAAGCATGAAATTATTGAATGTCTAGAAAGGGGAAAGCCTGAAAGTACCACGATGTCATTTGATCAACAAGCAGGTCTTGATTTTTAGTCCAGATTGAAAATGGGCGATACAATCATTTATTAAAATATTAGTAAAAATACAAGCAAGTCATTAGGAAATAGACGTATGAAAACACGAGTAAAGTGGTTAGATAATATGAGTTTTGTGGGTGAGTCAGGCAGTGGACATTCTGTGGTGATGGATGGACCACCCGAAGCAGGTGGGCGTGATTTAGGTATTCGTCCCATGGAAATGCTTTTATTAGGTTTAGGGGGCTGTGCTTCCTTTGATGTTGTGATGATCTTACAAAAGGCGAAACAAAATTTAGTGGACTGTGAAGTTGAAATTGAAGCAAAACGGGCTGACACTGAACCTAAAGTCTTTACCCATATTCATTTGCATTTTACGGTGACAGGTAATAATTTATCTTCAGCACGGGTCAAACGAGCCATTGCGCTATCGGCAGAAAAGTATTGCTCTGCTTCAATGATGTTAGCTAAAACGGCAAAAATGAGCCATGATTTTGAAATTATTGACACTGGTTTATTACACAATCATTGATAAAAATACACTCTAAATTTTTCACTTATTTCTAAAAGGCACAGTATGCAGCAAAGTGACTGGCAAAGATTCGATCAACAACATATTTGGCATCCTTATACGTCTATGTCTGAACCCTTACAGACCTTTCCTGTTGTTGCTGCCAAAGGTGTGTATTTAGAATTAGCCGATGGTCGGCGTTTGATTGATGGTATGTCATCGTGGTGGGCAGCCATTCATGGCTATAATCATCCTCGTTTAAATGCAGCGATTACTCAGCAATTAGATGCAATGGCACATGTTATGTTTGGTGGATTGACGCATCCTGCCGCCATTGAATTAACCGAGAAGTTATTGAGTATCACAGACGAATCTTTACAGCATGTCTTTTTTGCCGATTCAGGTTCTGTTGCGGTTGAAGTGTCTATTAAAATGGCGATTCAATATTATGCTGCTCAGGGCTTGCCTGCTAAGCAAAAATTATTGACCGTTCGAGGCGGCTATCATGGTGATACTTTTGGTGCAATGGCGGTTTGTGATCCTATTAATGGAATGCATCGTTTATTTGAAAATGTCTTAGCTCAGCACTTTTTTGCTGAAAAACCACGCTGTGAAGCAGGAAAAGCAACTCAGGCATCAATTGAAAGCTTTAAAAATCAATTAGCACAGCATCATCAAGAAATTGCGGCAGTTATTCTCGAACCCATTGTGCAAGGTGCAGGCGGAATGCACTTTTATTGTGCTGAATATTTACAAATCGTTAGAGCTTTGTGTAATGAATATAATGTCTTGTTAATATTGGATGAAATCGCCACAGGGTTCGGACGTACAGGCACTTTATTTGCCTATGAGTACGCTAATATTTGTCCTGATATTTTATGTGTGGGCAAAGCCCTTACAGGCGGTTACTTAAGCTTAGCGGCAACATTGACTAATGAGCGAGTTGCTAAGGGGATCGGCAAACAGGCATTAATGCACGGTCCTACTTTTATGGCAAACCCCTTAGCTTGTCGAGTTGCCTGTGCCAGTATTGATTTATTATTGGAATCAGACTGGCAAATACAGGTGCAAACCATTGAAACACAATTACAGCAAGGTCTAAAAATTTGTGAGACTTTACCTCAAGTTGCCGAAGTGCGTGTTAAAGGGGCAATTGGGGTCGTTGAACTTAAGCACGCTGTCGATATGGCAGAGATACAACCTAAATTTGTTGAACAGGGTGTGTGGTTGCGTCCTTTTGGAAAATTAATTTATATAATGCCGCCCTTTATTATTAAAGAAAATGAGTTGGATAAAATTATACAATCCGTTTTTCAGGTTATATCTGAGTTGGCAAGTGATTGATTTTTATTCTAAATTATAAATATATTCACTAAAAGTTCCTCCACAATTCCTCTTTTTTTTAAAAGGCTCACATCCTGTCTGTTTTTTTTTAACGATTAGGAGAAATATTCAGAGTATTGTTAATAATATATCTAATTTAAGGGTAAACTTATTTTCAGAGGTATTAAGGTATTTTCTTATTTACAGATTGTATT
>WFRR01000011.1 GCA_015486375.1 Thiotrichaceae bacterium | reverse complement strand
GTCCGCTGTCTTTTTGTCTCACTGTGGACTGTTTTCTGTCGTTGTTGTGGTCTGTTGCTGTTTTTTTGTAAACTGTTTCTGTTTTATTGTCGTTTGTCTGTTGTGTATGCCCCAAACTGGGTTTTTATATCTATTTTGGTTAAAAAAACCTAAATTGGGTTATATCAAAATGGATATAAAAACCTGAATAGAGTTATCTCTAAGTGGGTATAAAAACCTAAGTTGTGTCTGTCTATTGGGTCTATAGTAAATAAGAAAAAATTAGCGTAGGTGGGAAATGAGAAAGATGTAAAATGATAAGAAGGAAAAAGAGAAAGCAATCCCCTTAATAATAAGTGCGGTGCAATATTTACGCCGTTCAGCACAACAAGTGCTTTAATACCCCCTCTTGTTTATTCTTTGATGTTCAAACTCATGTTTAAACAAATTTAAAGTTCATGGGTCAATTTAACACCTCAGAGTGGGTATAAATGCACGTTATGTCCTCAAGGCTCAAACATCGTAACATTATCAAAAATGGGCTGGTAGTATGTAGGCAATCATGTCACCAAATAAACATACAAATGGAAAATCAATGACTTTAGAAGACCATCTTTCTGATATTCAGAGTAAACTTACAACAAATCAATATCCTAATGAGCAATCTATTTCTCAAGGTATTGTATTGCGTATTCTACAAGTAATAGGATGGCCTCTCTATGACACGCAACTAGTAATGCCTGAGTATAGTATTGAAGGTCGTAGAGTAGATTTTGCATTGTGTCATCATGCTGGTAGCCCACTAATATTTATTGAAGTAAAGCAACCTGGGAAAATTGCGGGTGCAGATAAGCAATTATTTCAATATTCATACCATGCAGGTATTCCTTTTGCTATTGTCACAGATGGTAAAGAGTGGCATTTTTACTTACCTGCTGAAGCAGGTAGTTATGAAGAAAGAAGAGTATATAAATTAGACTTATTAGAAAGAGAAATTCAAGAATCTTCTTTTAGATTCATACGTTATTTGAGTTTCGATAATGTGAGAAACGGTGAAGCTCTAGAGAAGGCAAGAAAAGATTATAAGAATGTATCTAAAAAAAGACAGACTAAGGCTAATATACCTTTGGCTTGGGAAAAATTGCTTGAAGAAAATGATGAAATGCTTATTGATGTGATATCTGAAAAAGTAGAAAGTATATGTGGTTATAAACCTACTGAACTACAAATTATTGAGTTCTTGAAATCTCTAACTACAGAGGTAACTCATATACAAAAACCGTCTCGTCAAAAGAAATCAGTTGTTACTAATCAAGAGATTCCATCGTCAAAACAGTTGAGAAAGAAAACAGATACTAGAAAAAAGCTTAAAGTTACATTTCCAGACGGAACTGAAGTCTGTCTACCTAATGTGGCAAATACAATGGTAGAGGTAATAAAAAAAATAGGTTTTGAAAGAGTGAGATCCTTAGGAATTGAAATGTATAGCTGTCCACTTGTTTCTCACACAAAACTTAAAAAAGATAAGTATGTGTGGTCAATGGCAGAGCCTCATATGTATATATTTACACATTCAAATACAAATAAAAAAGAAAGTCAACTGCTTGAAATAAATGATCGTCTTTCACTAGGACTTCGTATAGAAAAAGTATAGATGTTTAAAATATAGACATAAATCGGGTAAGGGTTAGTTTCTCTCTAACCCACCCCACCCCTCATGCGGCTTCGCAAGGGGCAGTTCACCAGCCATTTGGATAACGGTACTTAATCCATTGATCTCTTAAAGACACTACCCTTGGGCTTTAAGCCATTGCTTCGTTAAGCCCATTTGCATCGCTTTGGTTTTAGCGAGACGATAGTATTTCTTTGAACTGACTCCGATACTAATGGCTAACTTGAGTGGCAAACCTAAGCGAATCAGATGAATGAAAATTCAATGGTCACCTTTAGCCATTGGGCGTGTTACAGAAATTGCAGAATATATTGCTTTAGACAAACCCCAGTGCAGCAAATAAATGGGTTAATCAAATATTTGATTCAACCGAGAAATTATTAGATTTTCCTGAAATAGAAGGTAATTATCGTATAATCTATAAAATGGAGGTTAGTAGTATATCTGTACTTACAGTTCGTCATGGACGGCAAATATTGCCTATTGAAGAGCTTAAGATTGAATAATCATACTTCTAAACTGTTTGTATTTTTAGTAGTCTGCATCAGCCCATAATATATGCTGTTAAGCTAGCGCGATTGACATAGTACTAATGTATGGTACTATCACCAGCATGAAGAAAAAGCATAGGCGAACCTTAGAACAAATATTCACAAGACCTACCAGTGCAAATATACACTGGAGCGATATAGAATCTCTATTCATTGCTCTAGGAGCAGAAGTTTCTGAGAGAGCGGGTTCTCGTATCGCAGTTTTTCTCTTTGATGAAGTTCAGGTTTATCACAGACCACACCCATCACCATCTACCGATAAAGGTGCAGTGGCAAGTGTGCGAAGATGGCTAGAAGAAAATGAGGTAACACCATGAATATGATGATATTTAAAGATTATAAAGCAAAAATTGAATATGACTCTGATATTGATATGTTTAGAGGTGAAATACTTGGGTTAAATGGTGGAGCTGATTTTTATGGTGATACACCAGCAGAACTAAGAAGAGAATTTGAAAAATCTTTAGAAGCTTTTTTAGAGGTTTGTAAAGAAAAAGGAATATCTCCTAAGAAACAGTATTCTGGTAAATTTAATCTAAGGATTCCTCCAAAGCTACATAGTGATATTGTAGCAATAGCTACCACAGAGCATAAAAGCATAAATCAATGGGTTGCCGAGAAACTTGAGCAGTCTGTACATGCTTCATTGTAAAAAATTATAAAAGCCTAACAAGATAAAATATAGAATCCTTTAAGACCATTGCTTATCCATTTCGGCTTTCTCGGCTAAAATAAAAAATCACATAGTTTTGTCAACCTTTTAACCTTCTATCCGAATTTAACTACCATCTGAAGTACAAAAAGGAAGTTCTATGAACAAAAAATTACCTTCGATTAGCCTTTTACTAGCAAGTTTGTTGGGCTTATCTGCTTGTGGTGGTGGAGGAAGTAGCAGTAGTGACAATGATAATACGGCGACGGAAAGTACAACGACAGCCACAACCACATTATTAGGCAGTGCCTTTAAAGGGGCGATTGATAATGCACTCATTCGAGTTTTAGATGCTAATCATCAGGAATTAGCCACTGCATCCAGTTCAGCAGGTAAATTTTCGCTGGCTTTAAATTTAGCCGCCAGTGATCAGGCCATTTTTATTGAAACTGTCAATGGACACTATACGGATGAAGCCACAGGGGCAGTCGTCAATATTGCAGATGTGGGTTTAATGACTGTCTTTACAGCCTCTGAATTGAACACGCTAATCAATAATAAACAATTTATTGCCCTTACGCCCGAATCTACCATTATTGCGGGTTTAGTAAAAAATAGCCTTAGCCAAGGTATCACGGCAACACAGGCAATTGCAGATGCAAAAAAGATCGTGCAACGTGAATTAATTGATGGCACTAATCCAACTATTGGTATTCAGGGTGATAATGTATTAATGACAGGGGATTTTTCTGCTGAATTGCCAGTGGATGCAGCCGAAGCCTTAGCCCGTAATCGTGCGATTAGTTTTTCTCTTGAAGCAAAGAGTAAAAACCTTGCTCCACAGCAAGTATTTGAATTAATTGCAGCCAATATTGATGATCTAAAAGATGGTAAGTTGGATGGTAAAGCAGGGGCAGTTGCACTAAAAATTACTGAAAAAGATGCTCAGACACAACGGGATCTCAGTAAAGAAGATCGCAAAACCCATTATGCGTTAGCCCGAACCCGTTTATTAGATAAAACCTTAAAACGTCTCTCTAAAGGCAATATTTCTGAAGCTGAAAAAGCGTCTTTTAAAATCTTAGGTTTAGACCTTAATAGTATTGATTTAAGAATTGCTAATAATCAAGCCGCACAAGCCAGAACAGGCGAACACCTCAGTGCTAATAATTTACCTGATTTTAATCATTTGCCTGTTTTAAGTGATGAAGATGGTGATGCCAATAATGGGGCAGCAACGTATACCTTAACCGCAAATCCAAGTGTGAATGTCACCATTAATAGCCCAACCGCTAGTTGGACGACGCCCATGATGCGTTATAATAATTTGCAGCTACCCCCGATTATTAAAGCAAAACGTAATGATAATATGACTTTAAATGTTATCAATAATCTTTCCAGTGATACGACTATTCATTGGCATGGCTTTAAAATTCCAGCCGATCAAGATGGCGGCCCTGATTTTCCTATTGCAGCCTCAAGTTCAAAACAATATAACTTTCAGATGTTACAGCCTGCGGCTTCATTATGGTTTCATCCTCATCCTGATATGAAAACAGGCGAGCAAGTCTATCGTGGTCTAGCAGGGGTGTATTTATTAAGTGATGCCATTAGTGAACAACTCGAAACAGCCAAGCAATTGCCAGCAGGTAATTTTGATATTTCTATGTTAATTCAAGACAGACGCTTTAACGCTGAGAGTAATGGTGTGCGAGAACTCGCTTATAAAACGATGGATATGGATAGCGACGGAATGTTAGGCGATACTATTTTAGTTAATGGTGCAGTATTACCTAAATTAGCCGTTGAAACGCGTCAGTATCGTTTTAGAATTTATAATACGTCTAATGCAAGAACCTATGATTTTTCCTTAAGTGATGGTAAAAAATTCAAAATTGTGGGAACGGATGGGGGCTTGTTAGCCAGTCCTGTTGAAGTTGATCATATTATGCTAGGGGCAGCAGAACGAGCGGAAATCGTTATTGATTTTTCACAGTATGGCGTTAATGACAAAGTGATGTTGGTCAGTAAGGCCTTTAATAGTGGCATGATGGATACCATGATGGAAAGCATGAACAGCGATATGTCAGGGGGGATTATGGAAGGCATGTTAGCCAATGGTATGTATTTGGATATTATGCGTTTTGATATAGCCACTGCTGCCACAGATGATGTCACGCTCTACAGTGCTTTACCCAGTAATGCTGAAATTTATACCCGTTCTACTGCAAGTCAATCTGATAATACCCGTAATTTTGTGATGACGATGCTTATGGGCAATGAGGGTATGAATGCTGGAAACGCTGGTATGGGTAACAATAGCGGTAATGCAGGTAATGGTAACAATGCGCCTATGAATATGCGTTTTGTCATTAACGGTAAAACCTTTGATATGAATCGTATTGATGAAGTGATTGATTTATCCACCTTAGCTAATAATACCGAAATATGGTCAATTCAGAATTTATCGCCAATGGCACATCCTTTCCATGCTCATGCGATTCAATGGCAAATATTAAGCCGTGATAGCGTTCCCGCAACAGGAATTGATTTAGGTTGGAAAGATACCGTATTGGTTCAATCAGGCGAAACGGTAAACTTTATTGGTCGATTTGATCCTGTGGTAAATAAAGGCGATTATATGTACCACTGTCATATTTTAGAACATGAAGATGCAGGTATGATGGGGTTCTTTAAAATAAAATAACTTAAAATATCGCTTAGGCTTATACATTATATATGTGATATTACATATATAATGTATATGTTGTTATTAGCCGCGTCGCCATATACTCACGCCTGAAGTATCTTCAATCATGATCTTATTTTCATTTAGAACATCTCGAATTCGATCCGCTTCTGCCCAGTCTTTATTATCTCTGGCATTATTGCGTTGTTCAATCAGTGCATCAATTTCGGCATCCCTTAAGCCAGTATCGCTTGTCTTCGTTTGATGCTTGCCTGTTGCAAACCATGTTTCTGCCTCTTGATTCAAAATGCCTAGCGGCTGGGCTAATTGTTGCACCAGTACAGCAAGCGCAGCGGCACGATTCAAATCATTATTTTTCTTCGCTTGATTAATTTCTTTCACTAAACCAAATAACACTGATAAAGCTAATGGGGTATTAAAGTCATCTTGCATAGCGGTATGGAAATTTTGATTGGCTTGAGAGTGATCCGCAGCTTTAATATTCTGAATATCTAATCCACGTATGGCGCGATATATACGGTCTAAAGCAGCCTTGGCACTATCGAGTTGTTGATTGCTATAGTTAAGCGGACTGCGATATTGACTGGTCAGCATAAAGTAACGGATAACTTCTGCTTGATACTGTTCCAATACTTCACGAATCGTAAAGAAGTTGCCCAATGACTTAGACATTTTTTCAGAGTCAATCCGAATAAAACCATTGTGCATCCAATAGTTGGCAAAGTGTTCACCAGTGCAAGCTTCACTTTGAGCAATTTCATTTTCATGATGTGGGAACTGTAAATCATGTCCACCCCCATGAATATCAAAATGAGAGCCTAACAACTTGGTTGACATGGCTGAGCATTCAATATGCCACCCCGGACGACCTTGACCCCAAGGAGAATCCCAATAAGGTTCATTAGGTTTTACCATTTTCCAAAGGACAAAATCAAGCGGATCATCTTTGTCATTATCAACCGCAACCCGTTCACCTGCGCGTAAATCATCCGTATTGCGCCCTGATAATTTGCCATAACCTTCAAATTTAGACACATCATAATAGACATCACCACTATTGCCCTGATAGGCATAACCCTTCTCAATTAAGGTCGTGATCATTGTTATAATTTCGGGCATATTTTGGGTTGCACGGGGTTCGTGCGTCGGTGCTTGAATACCGAGGGCTGTTTCATCTTCGTGCATTGCATCAACAAAACGCTCAACCAATGCCAAGAAAGGCTCAGAGTTTTCATTGGCACGCGCAATAATTTTGTCATCAATATCGGTAATATTTCGTACATAGGTGACATCATAACCAATAGAATTTAAATAGCGATACACGACATCAAAGGCAATCATGACGCGTGCATGACCTAGGTGACAATAATCATAGACTGTCATTCCACACACATACATTTTGATTTTTTTGGCTTCAATCGGTGTAAAGGTTTCTTTTTGATTCGTAAGGCTATTGTAAAGTTTGAACATAACAGTCTGATTGTGAATAAACGTAAAAGCTAAATTATAAGTCAGTCGCAGCTGTAAAGGATTAATTCTTTGCAATATTAACGTGAAAATAACAAAAAATAGCGTATCGATTCAGGTATGAAATGGTTTGGAAAATACAATATTATCGAGGGGCAGTTTTTCTGAATTTCATTGGATTTTCAATATAATACTGTTTATCTCGTTCTATATTAAAAGCTAAAGCCAGCTCAATAATATGTGGCATAGCGCGACATTGATCTATTTTTTTACGCACAATACTTAAGTGCATTCCTGTCTCATTATCTTCTGTTTCAATCTGAAAGTTTTCTGCTTGGGTACAACCGTTACTTTTCACTTTAACGATTAAGTGTTTTTCAGAAAACTGTATGCCATAGAGTGGTTCAAGTGTTTGCATGGTTTGTGCAACTAATAGTGTGGCGAATAAACTGGCGATCATTACTAAACTGATATTTTTAAGTGCTGACATGGTTGTTATTATCTCCTCTTTGCTAAAAAATTGGAAATTCCAAATAATTTATCTTGTTTATTATTTGGAATTCTCTATCTAAATAAAGGTTTATAAAATTATTTAGAAGGTTGAATAATTGCTATTACTCCACTGCTTGTTTAATTCATCATCCTGAAATAAAGCATCAAACTCTGCATCACTTAAGGATTCTTCATTAAACCATTGATCATCTTGATCTGAAAAGAAACCATCATCAAGCCATTGATCTTCAGTATTAGGGTTTGTTGCATCATTATTAGTTTCACTGGCTTGATACTGAATATTATCTAAACTGAACTTGGCACTGGCAGCTTCTTTCTTCTCATAAGTCCATGTAATGCGGTGTGAACCTGCGGATAGTTGGGTGCTATGTTGATCAATACTATTTTGTGCGCCTCTGACCGTTCTAACTGCTTGACCATCAACAAAGTAAGTCACGCGATTAGCCTCAATATCATTTTCAAATTTGAAGTCAAAGTTAAGTACGCCCGGTCCTTGTACGACCGCTTCTAATACAGCTTTGTTTTCTTCTATATACATCGCACTATTATCTAATTCAAAGCCTGTTTCTGTATCTTGCCAAGCATCACTATCGCTATACCATTGAATTGGCTCTATTTCCCATGCTTCATCATTAGTGCCTTGTGTGTCATCGCCAAGTTCACTATCCCATGTGGTGAGATTTTCACCCTGTAATGTAATCGCAACAGTTGAACCATCGACTAAATCAATGTTCATAATGGCACTGACAAAAGGACTATCATTATTAGGGCTATAACGGATATTTACTTCACACTGTTGTTTGGGTTCAAGTGTGGTTTCACAAGACGATGTGCCTAGACTAAAGCTTGAATCTTCTATACGAATGCCCATAATTTGAATTGAAGTGCTAAGGGTATTTTCAAGTGGAATCGTTAAATCTTCAGCCTTACCATCATAAGAAAAGACTTCAATGACATTAGGTAAATTAAAGATATTACTTCCTGTACCCGTTTCAGTATCGCCTGTATCTGTTCCCGTTCCAGTATCGCCTGTATCTGTACCTACTCCAGTATCGCCTGTACCCGTGCCTGTATTGCTGCCTTGCATTTGTGCCGTAATCCAATCTGTATACTTTTCTACACGGGTATAGACACCAGGATAATTCGCTTCAGCACAACCTTGTCCAAAACTAACCACCCCCACTTGATGCCATTTTCCATCTAATTGATAAACTAAAGGCCCGCCACTATCACCTTGACAAGAATCTTTTCCCCCTTGGGTGTAGCCTGCACAAAGCATATTTTCAGTCAGATTTGAGTAACTAGTTTTACAGCTTGCATTACTGACTAAAGGCACTTGTACTTGATTGAGTTTTTCAGGAAATTGTTCGCCTGTTGTACTTAAATTACCCCATCCCATGACTGTTAAGGCTGTACCTTCCTTAAGCCCTTGCATTAATTCAGGCGTAATACGTGTGACGGCTTCACTGGTCGCAGCGGTTTTGAGTTTCAGTAACGCAATATCATTATCGTTTGTTTCAGAATTATATTGAGCATGCATAATGATTTTTTCAACATTTCTAATTTGCTCACCTTGATCGACTTTAGCCGTATTGTATTCACTCACAACCACTCTAATATCACTTGCTGCGGTATTAGGCACACAATGAGCAGCGGTCATTACCCACTGTTTATCAATCAAGCTCGCCCCACAAAAGTGTGACCCATCACTCGATTGCACACTCACAATCCAAGGGTAGTTACCCGAACTCGCCTCAATTCCCCCAATAATACGCTGTGTTCCTGAACTCACCTCAACTCCCCCAATAATACGTTGTGGTGATGTACTGCCTGCTTGGCTTAGGTTACTTGCTGCCGCTACTGCAATACATGTTGCTAATAATGTTCTTTTCAAAATTTGAGTTTTCATTTTACACCTCAGGGGGTTTGTGCTGATTGAGTCGGTATTACTGTTTTTTTGTGGGAAATTTCCCTCCACGCCTTTTAAACTACGCGGGAATTATTCCCACGTAAAGAACTTTTTTATATTAAATCATATAAAAGATGATTTTTACCCATAAAAAATACACAATTTAAATTTAGGTAAACAACTGATAATAAATAATTTTTTAGGGGTTATTAGGGAGGTTTTTAGGCAGAAAAAATAATGTGGGAAAATTTCCCTCTGCTATGCTAAATTAAGGCTATGACACAAAAAAAACAGTCGATCAACATGGGAGAACCCCCTTCAGCTTTAGTAACAGCAATACGAAAAGTGCTGTACCCATTAGTGCGCTTATTACTAAATTTTAGAATTGTATTTCCACAGCTCGCAGAATTGCTTAAGAGTGTTTATGTAGAAGTTGCAGAAAAAGAATTTCGTTTACCTAAGAAACCGCAAACGGATACCCGTTTAAGTTTATTAACAGGGATTCACCGTAAAGATATAAAACGCCTCCGCGCCCAAGCGGTGACAGATAGAAGTACCCCTGCTGCAATTGATACAGGCAGTCGCTTAGTCGCCCGTTGGTTAAGTGAAGCACGTTATCTAGATGAGCAGCAGCAACCCCGTTGTTTGCCATTAAATGCTAAACAAGGGGCAAGTTTTACCTCATTAGTGGGGGATATTTGCAAATCTGATTTACGCCCTCGGGTTATTTTAGACGAATGGCTAAACCTTGGAATCGTGACGATTGATGCTGATAAAAATGTAAAATTAAATACTCAGGCGTTTATTCCCAGTAAAGGTTTTGATGAGAAAGCCTTCTTTTTAGGGCATAATATTTCTGATCATCTTTCCGCCGCCACTCATAATATTTTGGAACAAGACCCCGCTTTCTTTGAGCGTTGTGTTTACTATGATGGTTTGAGTCAGGATTCTATTCAGCAATTAAATACCTTAGTGAATAAAGAAGGTATGAAAACCCTTATTGCCTTTAATGAGTTAGCGATGCGCTTAAAAGCGAGCGACGCGGGCAAAACAGATAATCAGCATCGAATTGACATAGGGCTATATGTCTATCACCAAGCAGATAAAAAGGAAGCACACAATGAGTAAATTGGGGTATCAACTAGGGCGTAAATTTTGGAATTGGCTTAAGGTCATGCTCATTGTTAGCCTAGTGACAGGTTGCGGCGCAGCACAATTTGCAAATGGTATTGGTGGTACAGGAATTACGATGGGGCATATAACAGGCTTCGGTAGTATGTATGTGAATGGCATTAAGTTTAATACGGATGATGCACTCTTTACACGGGATGGTGTGAGTTCTAAGCAACAAAGTGATTTTAGTACGGGTGAAATTGTTAAGATCATTGGTACGGTTGATCAGGATAATAAAACGGGGATTGCAACAGAAGTCATATTTTCTGATGTATTAGAAGGACCTGTCACTGCTATTTTGGATGCTGCTGATATTCAAATAGAAGTATTAGGTCAAGTCGTCACCATCACAGAATTGACTGTATTACATGGCTTTAAAGACTTAGAAGAATTAGAACTGGATAATATGCTAGAGGTTTCAGGTTTTATTGATACTGAAGGTAAAATTACGGCGAGTAGCATTAAGCTATTAGAGGAGGAGTTTAATTTTTCTTCTATTTTGGATATTGAAGGTAATGTTAGTCTATTAGATGCAAATAATAGAACCTTCCAGCTCAATGATAATTTGACCATTGATTATTCCAATGCCGTCTTTGAAGGCTTTAGTGAAGCTGACTTACAGAATACCCAATATCTAGCGGTATTCTCTGAGCAAAATATTCAAAATGGTCGCATTATTGCCCATACTTTATTCGCGGTTGATAACACTCTAGAGGTCGGTGCAAGCTATGAAATTGAGGGTTTAGTGACCCGTTTTGTCTCGACAACAGATTTTGATATTGAGGGTTTAGCGGTGAGTATTAATAGTGATACCGTGTATAAAAATGGTTCGAGCCAAGATATTAAGCTAAATCAACGGGCTATTGTTACAGGTATTGCGGACGCTAATAGTATTGTTGCTGAACAAATTACTTTATTTGATAGCAGCAAAGAGGTTTCATTAGAAGCCAGTATAGAAGCGATTGATTTAACTCAAGGAACTATTCGTATTTTAGGTGAAACCGTTTTAATCGATTCTTTTACCTTGTTCTCCGATGACCGTAGCAGTAATGATTCATCTAATTTATCTGATTCATTCTTATCATTAAATTTAGAACAATTTAGCCTTGGAGATTTTGTATTTATTAATGCCTATCAAAATCAGCAAGGGAAAGTGGTTGCAACACGGCTAAGTAAAACAGACCTATTTGAAAGCCTGTATCTATCAGCTCAATTAGAAAGTTTTCAAGCGGACTTAGGTATTGTAATGCTCTTTGGTCAAACGGTAACTCGCTATACTGATACATTTTATTTTGATATAGAAAGTAATTTTATTACTCAAACTGAATTTTTTAGTTTATTGCAAAATAACCCTAAAGCTATTATTGATGTAACAGGTACAATTACAGGTAATAAAGCAATTTTAGCGGACACTTTAGGTATATTAGAGGTTGAGTAAATATATTAATTAACTTCTAGAATATTTTTATTTATGAAAATAAATAATAATATTTAATATAAATTTAGCTGTTTATTATTTTAATTCAGCTAAAATTCCTTTTTGGCTATCCGTTAAACAAGCACCCACGCCTGCATGTTTACTAAATGCTTGTGATGCAATCCATAGTGCGGCTGCATCAACTAATGTTTTTTGCGCGCCATGCAAACCTTCAACAGTAAGCTCTTCACGAGTATAACCAATAAATCCTTCACCTAATCCAAGCTTGATTTTAAATTTATTGTTTTTTCTAATGGCATTAATACTAAAGGACTTTGAAGAAATAATAGTATTGTTACTCGGTAGAATCAAATTAACAGTGAGTGATATTGCTTTTGCACTGGTTGTTTTACCAATATTTATTTCACCATCGTCTTTACCATCAGAACCAATATTTAGTCCATTACCCTTTTGATATTTTCTATCAGAATCAAGCTGTGTAAATGAGCCATCAATAATCAAAGGCACTAAGGTTTTAACCGAGTTGTTTTGGTATTTTATTGACTCAAGAAATTGATTTTTAAATTCATATAATCCTTCTTTTCTTGTTTTACCAAAAATATTTAAACCTTCACGACTTCTTGTTTTTGACATTGGTTGAAATATTTCTGGATAAATATCAAGTACCACACCATTAGAGTGAGGAACAAGCTGTGTTAATGAACTTTGTAGTTCAATTTTTCCTGCATCAGAAAGTGGTCCATCAGTGAGTGAGCCTCGAACCGTCGCATCATCCAGTTTTTTAATAATAAATGCATAAACTGTTTTTGGTTTTTGTGCATTCAAATTACCTCTAACACATTGATAAGCATGTGTAAGGCTGGTTTTATTTAACCGTGGTGCTTCTGACATTATTTCTGGAATTTTTACACTACTCGTACTACAACCGACTGTCAGTACGGGGATAAGAACCATCGCCCAATTTTTCATTTTAACCTCTTTATGTTAATTACAATGTAAATTAACTTCTTGTATATTGGTATAACTGGTTATATTTGCATCACCTTCAGCATAGTTAAGGTAGAAAGCACATCGTGGCTTTTGATAATTATCGACTATGAAGTATTCGCCTTCACCTGTTTCAACATAATAGCCATTGGTATCAGGTCGTGCTATACGATAATCTGCTTCTAATAAAGCAGATGAAGCACTTAAGTAAGCATCGGTAGACGGTGGTGTTGGGAAACTATCAGCAGAGACTGTTCCTGCTAAACATAAAATAAGGGTTAATAATTTTCTCATAGGTTAAACCTCTTAATTATATTTTTAGATAATATAAAAATAGAAATAGCCTTGATATAAAATAATATATACTTTATACCAAGGTTGCTTTTATATTTAGATATTATTTATCGTGTCGCTTTTACATGGTTAAGTGCTTGTGTATTAGATGAACCATTACTCTGTAACATATTTACTTGGTCAAAATTAGAATATTGATAAATTACACCATCGGCATTAAAAGCATCGACTGTATTAGCTGCTTGAAGGTTTCCATAACCATTTGCTTGATATAGGTTTAGACGGTCAGATTTAGCACTTTGTCTTACTGATGTTTTGTTATGCTTTAATTCCGCTGCATTCATTGCCTGTGTATTATTACGGCCTGAATATTGATTCATGCTAGTTCTATCAGTTTGAGCAACTTGGTTGATTGCAAGGCTAAACTGGCTAGCTTGCACTGCACTTAAACTAAGGATAGAGATAGCTACTGAAAGTCCGATTGTTTTTAAAGTCGTCATTATTTTTATTCCTGTTTCTTTATGGTAAATGTTTGTAATCACTTAAAAGCACTTATTCTTATTAATGGTATTTGTCTGTGTCACGCTTAAGATACTATGATACAAATAAGTTATTTTTAATAAAAATACTATTCAGAGGTATTTTCATAAAGATATATGGCTTTTATGATTAATTTTTATATTTTTTTAATATTGTAAGTCATTGTTTTTAATTTGTGGTTAAAAGTATTACAGTATCAATTAGATTTGATTTAAAATAAGTATATAAAGATAGATTTATGTAAATAGGTTTTTAATCTATAATTCATTTAAAAAAGGTAGAAGTAGAATATAAGTCTTTGTTTTATATAGGCAGTGATAAATTGGTTTTTTATATATCTATAGAGAATTTAAGAACCCATCTTTAGGGTAAATTTCTTTTAGGTACAATAAGTTAAGCTTATTTTTTGTAAAAATACTCGCCAAGTTAATCCATCTAATAAGCAATATTTAATCAGACCTTAGGATGCTTGGGGTCTGTATGCATAGGTATGCTCTAGGAAGACTTTGAGAAAATTTTAGTGTGGTTACTCTAGGTACTTCTGGCTGTATGGTATATATTTAGTATCCGAGCCTATCAATCTAGGAACACTTGAACATATGGATGCGCTAACAATACTGACAATGAATAAGGAACTTGCACTGATTGGACTGTTAATCTTGCTATCTATTTTCTTCTATTTATGGAGACGACGGACGACAAATCGGCATTTGTTTAGAAAATCCACTGCACATCACTATACAGAACAAATGCCCGCAACCAATATCAAAAGTTTTGTGGGACGTAAGGATGTACTGACACTATTGCAGGAGACATGGCAAGACAAACAATGTCATGTTTTGGCACTTTCAGCGTGGGGTGGAACAGGTAAGTCCTCTATTATTAATAAATGGCTTGTGACCCCAATGGACAGTGATAAGCCTAAAAATGTTTATTCTTGGTCTTTTCATAATCAAGGCGATACAGGCACTAAACAATCTTCATCGAGTGAGTTTATTGAACATGCCTTAAAGTTTTTCAAGAATACTCAAAGTGAGTTTTCCTCTGAGTATGAAAAGGCCACTCATCTTGCAACACTCATCGCAATCGAACGTAATGTATTGATTTTAGATGGATTAGAACCGTTCCAATATTCTTCTAATGACTCTGACGACAGTATACGCGGTAAATTACGTGATACCGCACTGAAGGCATTGTTACAGCAGTTATCTATTAAGAGTAAGGGCTTATGTTTAATTACCACCCGAGAAGATTTAGATGATGATTTTTGTCAATTAGATTCAGTTACTAACTATTCTTTAGAAAACTTATCTAAGGAGGATTGTATTGAGTTATTGCGTAACAAAAATATTCAGGGTACAGATGAAGAATTGGCTCAAGCGGCACAAGATTATAATTATCATGCCTTTAGCCTGACTTTGTTAGGTAACTATCTTAGTGATCAATCTATTCAAGACCGTGATCAGCTACCTTCTTTAAGTGGTTATCAAACCCAAGCCGAAGCGATCTTCGGTTTAATGGCAGCTTACGAACAACACCTAGAAGTCCATCATCCAATGGCATTATCTCTTTTGTATCTCATGGGATTATTTGAGCATGATGTGAGTGTTGAGGTATTAGATGTCCTATTACATCAGGTTGATGATAGTAATCGTGTTGGTGATTCACTTAAAAAACTTCGCAGTACGCGACGCTTTAAGAAAACCGTACAGTTATTACAAGATGTTGATTTACTTAATGTCGATAAGCATTACAAACTGGGTTGTCATCCGCTAACCCGAGAATATTTCGGAAAGAAATTTCAACGCGATTATTCTAATAGCTGTTTAAAAGCCCATCATGTTTTATATGACTATTATAAGCAGTTACCTGAGAAAGAATTTCCTGATACCGAAGCAGAAATGGAGCCACTCTTTGCGGCTATTACGCATGGTTGTGCGGCACGTTTACATGAAAGGGTCTTGAATGAGGTATATTGGCCACGGATTAAACGCGGTGATGAGCATTACAGTACTAAGAAGCTGGGTGCATTTAGTTCAGACCTTGCTGCCCTTTCACATTTCTTTGATCAAACTTGGCACACACCCGCTAAAGAGTTAGGTGAAAAACACCGTGCGGGTATTTTGAATTGGGCTGCAACCCGCCTACGCGCTTTAGGGCGTTTGCGTGAAGCCTTAGAACCAATGCAAGCAGGAATGACCATTTATATGGAGGAATCCAATTGGATCTATGCCGCCAGTGTGGCAAGTAGTCTGAGTGGTTTACAACTGATTCAAGGGGATATTAAAGATGCCATTAATACGGCTGAACAGGGAATGGAATTAGCTTATGCAGGGGATGATTTTTATTGGCAAATGGCAACGCGTACAGGCTTAGCAGATGCTTTACACCAATCAGGAAAAGTTGAGCAAGCAATAACGCTCTTTAAAGAAGCTGAAGCCTTACAACAACAAGCTCAACCCAAAACACCCCAGCTGCAATCCTTATGGGGCTTTCGTTATTGCGATTTACTGCTTGCTAACTATCAATGGGAAGAAGTTAAGTTTCGTTGTGAACAAAGCTTACAATGGTTGAAAAATGCGGATAGCAATTCCAGCTTACTCGATCCCGCATTAGATCAATTGTCACTCGGAAAAGCGAGTTTACAAGCTGCTATTTTATCGGGTTGGACTTATAAAGATCATAGCGATGAAGCACAGAATATGATGTTACAGGCGCAAAATTGGCTAGAAAAAGCAGTCACTGCATTGCGTACCGCAGGTACAGAAGATCATTTACCCCGAGGTTTACTAGCACGGGCTAGAATGTTCCGTCATCAACGCCAATGGCAGGCAACCTATGCTGATTTACACGAAGTATTTGATATTGCACAACGAGGCGGTATGTTCTTACATTTAGTTGATTATCACTTAGAGTTTGCTCATTTAGAATTAGCTCAATATAAGAAAAAGACCGCTCAAAAACATATAAAATATGCACAGCTTATGATTGAAAGAACAGGTTATCAGCGTCATCAGGCTGAACTCGATAAAATGAAAGAGAAACTGTAATCATGGCAAAAAAATTAGCGCGTCTTTGTCAACCGTGTACCGCCTGTTGTGATGGTTGGGTCAAAATGAAAATTGGTTCTGCGGATGTTTACCCTAGCCACCCTTGCCCACACAGTACAGGCAAAGGCTGTGCTGATTATGCTAATCGCCCCAGTGATCCTTGTGATCATTTTAATTGTGCTTGGATTATCAAAGATAGCCCCTTGCCCGATTGGATGAAGCCCAGTAATGCTAAAGCGATTTTGATGTTAAATAAGCGTGAATGGCAGGGTTTCCCTGTTGATGTGGCGGTTCCTGTGGGTAAACGTATTCCACCTCGTACCTTAAAATGGCTACAAACTTTTGCTGAAAAAAATTCGCGTTTACTAATTTATACAGAACAAATTGGTGAAAAAGGGCAATTTGAAAAACAACAAACGGTGATTGCTTATGGGACAGAACAATTTCAATTGGATGTACAGCGTTCGCAGCAAGCAGGCATGAACTTATGGCAATAATAAGCCTACGACGTGATGTATTAACCCCCTTAATCTTACTGATGAGCTTATCCTTAAGTGCTTGTTCTAATGATAATTTGAAGGATCGAATCAGTTTTTGTAAAGCCGTGGTACAACAACTACTGGAAGTCCCTGTGATCGATTGGGAATCTACTCAGCAAAAAACAGCAGAAAACTCCGCAATTACAGTACATTTAGCCTTTAATATCCATGAAAAAAATATTGATCTGAATGACCCTAAAAAAGAAAAATCACACACAGATCGCTTAAGTGCCAATTGTATTTATGCCTATAGTGATATTGCAGAATATGAGATTGTGGGGCAAGAATATGCAGAATCACCCACTGAGATATACATTAATGATAAAATGGTGGGTCATTTTACTTTAACAAAAGCAGTAAATGCTGTGATGCTCAATGCTGCACAAGGATTATTTAAATAATGACCCAAATTACAATTATTGGTGCAGGTTTTGGTGCGTTAACCGCAGCAAGGGAATTGCGTAAACAAAATAGTACAGTTGATATTACCCTGATTGCGCCAAAAGCTGAGTTTATCTATGCACCGAGCTTGATTTGGATTCCCTCAGGTTTGCGTTCAGGTGATGATTTACGCATTCCATTGACAAAATTTCTGAATAAACATCGGATAAATTTTCATCAAGGCTCAGTCACTCAGCTACAAAATAAAGGGCGGACAGTCGTTACAGATCAAGGCAATATTGATAATGATGCGCTTATTATTGCGAGTGGTGCGCGTTTTATTAAAAAACTCCCTGGTATTGAACACGCAATTACAATTTGTGAAGGGATTAGTGCCGCAGAGCGTTATCGCGATCGTCTCAAAGAGATGCAGGGTGGCACGATTGCCGTCGGCTTTGGGGGTAATCCGAAAGAGCCTGCTGCGATGCGGGGTGGGCCAATGTTTGAATTACTATTTGGTTTGGATACGCAACTACGCCGCGAAGGACGACGGGATAAATTCAAAATTGTCTTCTTTACTCCTGCGCCTCAACCAGGTAAGCGTCTCGGTGATAAAGCGGTAAAAGGCATTATTAAAGAAATGAAAAAGCGCGATATTAAGATGCACTTAGGTCATAAAATGCAGAGCTTTAGCGAAGATAGTGTCAAAACTGCTGGGGGTATAATTAATGCTGATATGATTCTATTTATGCCCGGTATGGCAGGTCCTAAATGGTTAGAGAAAAGTGGTTTAAGCCTTTCTGCGGGGGGGATGGTGAAAGCGAATCAATATACTCAAGCGGAAGATGCTGAATTAGTCTACGTTGTCGGTGATTCAGGGAGTTTCAAAGGTCCTGACTGGATGCCTAAACAAGCTCACATGGCAGATTTACAGGCTGCCGCCGCCGCTAAAAATGTTTTAGCAGAGTTGGATAATAAGCCTGTCACGGCGACCTTTAAAATTGAATTAATCTGTATTATTGATAGCTTAGACAAAGGTATTTTAGTATTTAGAAACCTTAAGCGCACCATCGTATTCCCTTGTCGTTTATTACATTATGCTAAACGATTTTTTGAGTGGCTTTATCTACGTGATTACCGTTAAATTATCACACAATGATTATTTAGAGCTTACATGGTTATGAACTATCGTAAAGATATTGATGGACTGCGTACACTCGCGCTTATTCCCGTTATTCTTTTCCATGCAGGCTTTAAAAGCTTTGCAGGGGGTTATGTTGGCGTAGATATTTTCTTTGTCATCAGTGGTTATTTGATTACCTCGATTATTCTCCGTGAGCAATCTGCGGGAACATTTAGTTTAATCACGTTTTATGAGCGTCGCGCCCGACGGATTCTTCCCGCGCTCTTTTTAGTCATGTCATTGAGTCTTGTTTTTGCATGGGGTTTATTATTACCGCATGAATTAAAAGCGTTTGGTGAAAGCATGATCGCGGTTGTGACCTTTGCTTCCAATTTTCTATTTTGGCAAGAAAGTGGCTATTTTGCGACAGAGTCTGAATTCATCCCACTGCTACACACATGGAGTTTAGCAGTAGAAGAACAATTCTATATTGTTTTTCCTTTACTACTCATGCTGTTATGGCGATTTAGTAAAACGTACTTAGCGGTTGTATTAGGGCTTATTGCTTTGCTGAGTTTGGGAATAGCAGAGTGGGGTTGGCGAACCTTTCCAGAGGCTAATTTTTATCTGATTCCTAGTCGAGCATGGGAATTAATGATCGGTGCTTTAGTGGCATTTTTTCTATTTTATCAAACCCAAGCCAAAGGAATACTGGCTCATTTAGGTAGCTTGCTTGGCTTAGCTTTAATTATTTATAGCATTATCTACATTGATAAAAGTTTACCTTTTCCTAGCTTCTATACTTTAGCCCCTACCATCGGTGCAGCATTGCTAATCTTATTTACCCATAAAAACACATGGGCATATCAACTATTATCGACTCGATTCATGGTTGGCATTGGCTTGATTTCCTATAGCGCTTACCTCTGGCATTTCCCATTATTAGTATTTGCAAAGATTTATATGCTAGATGAACTATCTTTAACACTAGCAGGTTTATTGAGTGGGTTAGCGTTGTTATTCGGCTATCTTAGTTGGCGTTTTATTGAGCGGCCGTTTCGGAATAAGCAAACCTTTACTCGTAAACAAATATTCACTATGGCAGGCATTATTGGTCTGCTATTGATTGCTATTGGTTTTGCACTCAGCATATCTAATGGCGCGGAGTTTAGATATGCAAGTTAAAATTCGATCATTTTTAATGACAGGGATAATATTGCTAATAGTTAGCTTTAGCTCAATGAGTTTTGCAAATAGTATTAGTAAGCAATTATTAAAAGCGGCTGATACTAAAAGTAGTGGCAACTATGTTAGAAAACGCTTTGTTAGCTTAATGAATAAACCCTTTGATACAGAAAAAAATCAGAAAAAAATTCTAATTATTGGTGATAGCCATGCACAAGATTTTGTCAATATGATTTTTGAAAGTCATAATCTAAGTAACTATCAAATTAGTACACGGAGTATTCCAACGCGCTGTCAGCCTGTATTGGGGGGAAATGCAACAAAATTTATTGCCGCGAAAGATAAAAGCTTTTGTGCAAAATCGGATAGTTTAGCTAAAGCTAAGCCGCAGATAGCCCAAGCAGATATTGTCATTATTGCCGCTAATTGGACGGAAAACTCAGCCAAAGAACTCTCTACAACTATTAACCATTTGCAGCTAAGTAAAGAACAAAAACTATTTATTATTGGACGAAAAAGCTTTGGTAAAGTGTCAGTACGGGCTTACTTACGCCAGTCGGATCAAGCGTTGCGTAATCTTCGTAATAAAGTGGATGCTAAGCAACAAAAAATTAATACCATTATGAAAAGTGCCGTTAGCACAACGCAATTTATTGATATGCAGAAATTGATTTGTGACTCGTCTGCAAACTGCCGTGTATTTAGCAGTGATTTAAAATTGATCTCGTTTGATGGTGGGCATCTTACACAGGACGGTGCTAAATATTTAGGAAATATTTTATTTAGAGATTCGCAGTTGAATCAGCTTAAGTAATGCTTCATCAATATTAAAAGTTAAGTCAATATTTTTAAGTATAAGCCTTACGAAAGAAACCCTATTTTTGCTATTTTGAAAACTCAGATTGGGTACTTAAACAATCAAAATGGTCAAATTTTGCTATTTTTGCCCTCTAAATATAGACTGCTAGGCTTATTTTAAAGTTAAAGGAATCTCATCAATGACAAGTGCATTAATTACTCCCGACCTCAACCCTGAAGAGCAACAAAGAGTAGATATTATTTTTAAAGGTATCGAAGCACAGCTCGGTTTTGTTCCTGATGGTATGCGCCTATTCAGTACGAGTCCGCCTTTGTTAGAGTCTTTTATGATCAATATTGGTTACTTTATGGTACATACGAGACTTAGCCAAGAGCTGCTCGCCAGTATTCGTTATTTGGTTTCAGCAAAAGAAAATTGTTCTTTTTGTGTGTCTTTTAACGCCAAAATATTAATTAATCTTGGCTTACCTTTTAAGGAGCTAAAAGGGCTACGGGAAAATCACCATAATGCACCCTTGCCTGAAGGTGAAAAAATATTACTTAATATCGCCCTCGCGAGTATTAATGATCCTAAAGGAATTACTAAAGAAGACATTGATCAGGCAAAAAGATTTGACTTCACTGAACGTGATGTCTTTGATGTTGTGGTGATGGCAGCCAGTAACAAAGCCTTTACCCATGTTTTACGTAGCTTTAATATTACCCGTCAAGGTACATTGTAATTAATTTCGTTGTTTGGCTATGATGACTAAAAGGTTTTTTTAGTGGAGTTGGGCTTGCTTATGGTTTCTAAACTATCAATGGGTTTTACCTTGATCGAAACACTCGTTAGCTTAGTGATTATTAGCATTATTGTGACGATGTCAGTTCCTAGCTTCTCGCATTTATGGTCTCGTAGTCAAATTGATACAGTCGTGGATGAGTTTAGCAATGCCTTGTATTTAGCCAGAAGCGAAGCCATTAAACGGGCGGCTCGTGTGACGCTTTGTGCTAGCAGTGATGGTAGCCGTTGTGCTGAAACTGAAAATAGTTGGCATCACGGCTGGTTGGTTTTTGTTGATACACAAATCGACCTTGAAGATTCAGCCATTCGAGTTTATCAGGCTAACCATTCGCAATTAACCTTAATTGGAAATCGTTACCTGACTAAAAAAATCACCTTCTTAGCCACAGGTCGAATAACGGTATTAGGGGGAACAATCCAAGTTTGCAGTCAAGATAGCAGCCAAAAAGGTAAAAATATTGTCTTAATTGCCACAGGGCGATTTCGCATTGATACGGATATAAGTTGTGAATAAATCAACAGGCTTTACGTTAATTGAAGTACTAATTACCACATTGATTTTTTCATTTGCAATCTTAAGCCTCACTCAACTGCAAACCTTTTCCAGCCGATATGGTCACAGCGCGAGCTTGCATAGTATTGCTAGTTTAGCCGCTTCGAGCTTACTGGAACAAATGCGAGCTAATCGTGAAGCAGTATTGGCAGGCGACTATAATTTAGAGCAAAACAGCACACTTTCTAGCGCGTCAAACCCTGCAAATATCGCTTTACAACAATGGCTTACTCAGCTTTCTGCCAATTTACCTGAAGGACAGGGCAGCGTTAGCTGTGATCACACACATTTTTGTAAGGTCACTATATTCTGGCGTAATCGCATCAATACCGATATTCCACTGCTTAGTTTTAGCTTAAGCAGTCAATTTTAGAATATTGATGATGCACTACCGAATTAGGTCTAATTCGGCTGATATTTAGACTGAATCAAATTGATTAATTCATTCTTTAATTCCACCCCAATATGGAAAATTCCATCTTCTGTTAATAACTCATGGCTTGGATTACCTGCGTATTCACCTAATTTCCCCTTCTCAACCATAAAACCACCGATAATATCTTTGGGTTCAATCGCGGCATTAACATCTTTAACTCTTTGATCAATGAGATAAAGCCAACTGCCTTCTTTTTGCTGGGGTAACTGAGCTAATAAAGGCTTTGAGTATCGCGCGACATTTGCTAAAAATTCATGGAAGAAATTGACAAAGTCTGGGTTAGCTTGAAAAGCATTAACCACAATATTATCTTTTTTGTCCTTTTTAGTATCTGAAAATTGACCGACTACCGCGACATTCAACAGACCTTTCTCTTTAATAATTGCTTCTGGCAAGATACTATATAAATACATCTCTTCATTATCTTTGCCCGTAATACTAATTACGCCACCCTTTTCTTCTTTCACACTTTTATCAATACTCATACAACACCCAACTTAATAATAGTTTCTATTCGGTCTAATCAATCGCGCTGAGATTAACAAAATACAGGGGGGATAAGCAACAGCTAATACCATCATTCATTGGCTGCAAAAAGATAATTAAGTGGATATATTAATCATTAATTTCACTTAATAAAGCTTCAATCATTTTTCCAGACTGCGCCCCATATCCCCCTCCAAACAGATTAAAGTGGTTTAAAATATGGTATAGATTGTATAGATTTTTACGGACTTCATAGCCTTCATCAATCGGATAATACTCATGATAGCTCGCATAGAATGTTTTACCAAAGCCCCCAAATAACTCTGTCATCGCAAGATCGGCTTCACGATCACCGTAATAAACCGCAGGATCAAAAATCACAGGTTGATTGCTGCGATCATAGGCAATATTACCGCCCCATAAATCCCCATGTAAAAGTGATGCTTGCGGTTGATAATCGGTAAAAAACTCCTCTAGCCGTTCCGATAGCTCAAAGCCTTTTTGGTAATGCTTACGCGCTAGTCCCTTATGCAAAGCCAAATCGAGTTGAAAACGTAAGCGTTGATACTTCCAGAAATTTATCCATTTATGCTGCTGTTGATTACATTGCCGAGTCGTACCAATACTATTATCCATAATCCAACCATACTGCTTAACTTGCACACAATGTAACTTTGCTAATTGTTCCCCTGCAAGGGCTTGTTGAGGTCGTCCCGACAAATGGATATATTCCATAATGAAATAACAATGGTGAGAAATTACACCGTATAAAATAGGTTTGGGAACACGAATACAGCGAGCCTCGCGTAAAGCGGATAATCCTTGAAACTCTGCTTCAAACATTGCCAGTAGATCAATATGATTACTTTTAACAAACCAACTTTGTTGATCTTGATCAATGACATGCCATGCTTGATTAATACAACCACCATCAACAGGCGTTATTTTTTTAAAGCGTATCGACCTTCCAAGTGTATGCCCTAAGCGTTGTTCGATGTATTTCCAATTCCCATTCATTATTTTACGTTATACCCCTAATAGTTTTTTCCATCTCTCTTTAAACTGTAGTGGGTTTTTGGATTTTTCTCAGCGTTTTTGGTAAAACAAATGAGACATCTTCTTTAATACCTTGGTTATCTTCTAAAATAGTCGCACCTAAGGCTTTTAAACGTTGGGTAACTTCATCGACCAGAATCTCAGGTGCAGATGCTCCCGCCGTTAAACCAATCGCCTTTTTACCGACTAACCATTCCTCTTTAATATCTTTAGCTGTGTCAATTAAATAAGCAGGTGTACCGCGTTTTTCAGATAACTCGCGTAGACGATTTGAGTTAGAACTATTGGGTGAGCCAACCACTAAAATAAGATCACATTGATCCGATAGATGTTTTAAAGCATCTTGCCGATTCTGGGTCGCATAACAAATATCATCTTTTTTAGGCCCGATAATTTGTGGAAATTTATCTCGTAAAGCGTCGATAATAATATAAGCATCATCAACGGATAAAGTAGTCTGAGTGACAAAAGCGACTTTATTGGGGTTATTTAAATGCAGGGCTTGGACTTCTGTGAGAGAATCAACACGGTAAATTTTTCCGCCTTGTCGCGTTTTATATTGTCCCATTGTACCAATCACTTCAGGATGCCCTTTGTGACCAATAAGAATGGTTTCACGTCCTTCTTTACTATAACGAGCCACTTCTAAATGTACCTTTGTCACCAGTGGACAAGTCGCATCAAAAATATTTAAGCCACGCCGTTCAGCCTCTGCTTTTACAGCTAAAGATACGCCATGTGCGCTGAAAATGACCGTCGCATCATCAGGCACTTCATCCAATTCTTGTACAAAAATTGCACCTTTATCACGTAAGTTATTAACAACAAAGCGATTATGGACTACTTCATGACGAACATAAATGGGTTTACCTAAGACTTCAAGTGCGCGATCAACAATTTCAATAGCACGATCAACCCCTGCACAGAAGCCACGGGGATTAGCGAGAGTTACCTGCATCATTATATTTCTGAATGGTTGAAAATCAGAAATATAACAGAATTTAGGCATTATTCCTGCGTTTTACTATGAAGTGCTGATTATCGTTCCTGTGCGGTTGACT
>WFRR01000010.1 GCA_015486375.1 Thiotrichaceae bacterium | reverse complement strand
ATGCAACGATTAAAAACGGGTGAACTCGATATTGAAGACACAGAAACCTTAATGGCCCGTGCCAGAGGTGATAAAACCCCACAACAAATTGAATTTGATCGTTGTTTTGGGGAGTTAGAGGCGGTTCGCCATACGGCTGATTTGAATAAACAGCACTACTTAGAGTATTACCAAACCGAAGCCCAAGCCAATCATATGAGCGTCGAGCAATACATTGAAGATCAAGACCAAATGGACTTTTGGCAAGAACTTTGCGATAGCCTCAAACAAAGTGAATATGCGCTTCGGGATTTAATAATGACTACAGCTGCTTTTCAACCGGTAAAACCTTGAGTAAATTCATCCAAACACGTTGTGACGGTGCTGTATTGGGTTCTACACGGTATATCTTTTTATTATCTGCATGATCTACCCAAATCACTTTATTTCCTTCTAACTCAACATGATAGGCTAAGCGATCCAAGTGTTGATCAAACCACTTCACCATATCTAAACTAATCTGCTTGGATGAAATTAAAATACCAATTTCAGTATTTTCATACAAAGAGCGTGGATCCATATTCATAGAACCAATATAAAGATTTTCTTGGTCAAAGCTAAGTAACTTAGCATGTAAACCTGCTTTAGCGGGTCGATTGACTAAACGCCCTGCCCGCTTTAAAAAATTAACACTGCCTTCCGCTGATTTAAACTCATATAAATGTACCCCCATCTTTAACAAGGCTTTACGGTATTTTGCATAATGTGCATTAACCACTTTGACATCCGTTGAGGCATAAGAGTTAGTCAAAACACTAACATTAATGCCCCGATTGATTAACTGTTTAAAAAAGGCTAAGCCTTCTTGACGAGGCACAAAATAAGGGCTGATAATCAATATATCGCGGCGACTTGTCTGGATATAAGGAGCTAGATCAGTAGAATTTAAATAGTCACCCTTTGGTTTACGTTGACGGATAATTTTTTCAGGTGGGTCTTGAATCACTGTCGCTTTTGCCCATTTAAAGTCGAGATGATTGTTACGGATTTGTTGCACTAAAGGCGAAGTCTTGAGTGTGCCTAAGAAGTGTTTAACCATCGCATCATTTTCAAAATAGCTTTTGGTTTGCTCAAATGCGATCTTTGCAGGTTTAGCTAAATTAACCACCTTGATCGTTTTATGAAAATTCCAATAGCGATCAAAGGAAGCAGAAACGTATGTCGCAATAGGACCGACGGCTAAGACTTCCATACCACTATAAACCCGTTTTGCTTTCGCCTCGGAATACTCATTGCCAATATTACGACTGCCAACAATGGTGATTTTATTATCAATAATAATCGACTTATTGTGCATACGACGGGTAATTTTTCCTAAACGAAATAGGGTTTGTAGGAAACGAGGGGCTTTATGACTGTAAGGGTTAAACACTCTCACTTCTATATTTGGATGACGTAAGTCAAATGCCGCGAGTCGGCGGCGGTGCTTAGCTAAGTGCTGATCATCTAATAAAATACGGACACGTACGCCTCGATCAGCCGCTTCACGTAGAGAACGATAAAATAAATACCCCGTTGTATCTTCACGAACTAAATAATATTGTACATCAATACTCTTTTCAGCCTTACGGAATAACTCTGTTCGGGCGGCAAAAGCATCTAAACCACTCCCGAGTAAGACAAAACCTGATTTTCCTTGATGTTGCTTGATTTGAGTTTGGTAACTTCGAGCTAAGTGAGTTTGATGGGTATTTTTAAGACTATAGCTAGCTTTACGTTCAAACTTTTGTAGGGGGACGGAGCTACAGGCGGACAGTGTACTGATGACAAAAAGCATCAATACATAATAAGAGATTGATAACTGATCCATGTTATTTTTATCCATGTTATTTTTTTATAGTGCATTTTTATAAAATACAGAGTTAGGTATTTGTATTTATTAACAAATACCTAATAGATTACTGCTATAACTATAGAAAGGACGGTTTTAAAATCTTGATGAATCAGATTAGAGGGGAAATTTTGCTTATAAGCTGTTAAATTTTTCTCAAACAAGCTTTAGTTAGATTTAGTTAATTTAACGTCTGGGCGATCAGCTTTTTTTATGGTTAATGTCTTTCCTGACAATTCATAATTAACTAATTTACTCTTACTAATACCGGCTATTTTATAATTTAATTTGATCGTTTTACTATCAGAAGTCCATTCCCCAGAGAACTTAACCAAGTTATTTAACTTATAGTTATAAAGCCCATCCGACTTTAAATATAAGGACACAGAGGCGTTTTCCCATAGCCCTACCAGTTTAGAATCGGGTGATGCTTGAAGTGCAGAAGAAAGCAGAGCCAGAAACACAAAAGAAATCAAATATATTTTTTTCATAGAATTTTCACTTAGGACTAAAGTTGATTGAAATTATATCATTATCTTGTTAAGCAGATGTTAACAATCACGAATTATTGATTAAAACTTTTACTAAATCAAGTACTACAGTATCACGGCTTTTTTAAAGGTACTGGTACAAATTATTTTTTATTATTTTTGCAAAGTAGCACTGTATTTTTTTACTGTAATAATTATGCGATCAACGGTATATATTCAGGCAACTATCCACATATAGGGGTTATCAATCCTTCTATAACACCATAGAACAGTTTTAAGCCAATCATCAGAAAATTTATGTCAATAGTGACCTTTTCAATCGCAATTTATTGGGTTATGGCAAATACTCTAAGCCATAGAAAGACACAAGCTTCAAATAGAAGCATTAAGTAATAATTTTAATATTATTTAATATCAATTAGTTAAGTTGGCTTGCATTGTGTTATTTCTTAAAAATATAAATTAAATTACAAGAATTACAAAATTATTTAGTTTGTGCAGATGGCTTGGTTTACCCAAACCTTATAAATAAACACAATCTTAACAATCTAAATAATTAATTATAAGAACACTTGAGGAGAGAAAAGATGGTTTCCAGAAACATCGTATTGGGAATCAGTACTTGCGTATTTATTGGCGGTTGTACAGGTGCTAAAGATTATAAAAATTACCCAGCGGGTACAACAGACTCATTTAGTAGTAGTAAACAAGTCTCCCTTGCACAAGCACCCAGTAGTGTGCCACAGAACGATCAGATCCAAGCGCAAGATTTACTGGACATTCAAGTTTATAAAGTGCCTGATTTATCAAAAATTGGGGTACGTGTTAGTGATAGTGGTCATGTTTCATTACCCTTAATTGGTAGTGTTCGAGCCAAAGGTTTAACCTCAGAACAGCTTGAAAATAGCATTGAACAACGTTTAGCTAGCCGTTATTTAAAGAACCCTCAGGTTACCGTACTGGTTAAAGAAGCGACCCAACGACGGGTTACCATTGAAGGTTTTGCAGTTAAACCGGGTGTGTACCCTGTTAAAGGCGGTGGAACTTTATTACAAGCCATTGCTACCTCAGGTGGGCTAAGTGAATTTGCTAATATCAATAAAATTTTCTTATTCCGAAAAGCTCCGTCAGGTGCAGTGAGCCGTTATCATGTCAATTTGAAGGCAATTCGCAATGGTGCAGCGAAAGACCCGATTTTACACAATGATGATCGAATCGTTATTCACAGAGCAGATGCCTACTATAAGACTAAACGTGGTATTGAATTATTCGGAGGTGTATTAACCCCTTTCGTAACCCCATTTGCACCTGCTCCACGTGCAACAGCATCACAGTAATCAATATCATGAAGCAAGGAATCTTTACTATTTCTTTGGACTTTGAACTGTACTGGGGCATGTTAGATGTCTGTAATGCAGATGAATTTTCAGAAGATTTACAGGGAACACCTGAAGCGGTTCGAGAGATGTTGCGTTTATTTAAGCAATATCAAGTTCATGCAACATGGGCAAGTGTTGGGCTACTCTTTGCACAAGATGCACAAGCTGCTTCTGCATTTTATCCACAAATCGAACCGCAATATTTGAACAAGAAACTGAATGCCTATCAGTATTTACGTCACTATGCGGATAAAAGTGCTGATTGGAATAATGCTTACCATTTTGCACCTGCTTTATTAGATTTAATTAAAGTGACTGATTATCAAGAAATTGCCAGTCATACCTTTTCACATTATTACTGTTTAGAAAATACGCCTTCAACAGCCGCTTTTGCTGCTGATATACAAGCGGCGGTTAATATTGCAACAACGAAGGACATCAAACTGGAAAGTTTGGTCTTTCCTCGTAATCAATGGAATAGTGATTATTTATCCATTTTGAAGCAAGCAGGTATTAGTAGTTATCGTGGTAATGAAGACAGTTGGTTATATCGGGCTTCCAGTGAAGAAAATATTCCTTTCTTTAAACGTGTATTAAAACAGTTTGATGCCTTAATTAATTTATCAGGCTTTCATACTTATTCATTACAGGATGTTAAGAATAAGACTAAACCCAATATGCCTTATAACCTTCCATCCAGTCGTCAATTACGTTCTCATGGACAAAGCTGGTCTTTTTTAAATTCGGCTAAAAAGAAACGTATTTGCAAGGCAATGGAACATGCTGCAAAACAAGGTGAAATTTTTCATTTATGGTGGCATCCCGAAGATTTCGGTAATAATGTGGTAGAACGGATTCAATTTTTAGAAAGTATTTTACGACACTATCAAAAGTTAAAGCTTCAATACAATATGCAGTCATTAACGATGGCTGAAATCTCTAATAAAATAAATAATATATGAACTTATTCTGAATAAAAAATAAAAATAAATTTTACCAAGCTTAAATAAATTGATTATATTTTCGTATTAGGTTGTTTAAAGTATACCAGCGGTATCACTTCATTTAATACAACCATACGTCCATAAAAAAATATTTATAATCTAAAAGCAGTACCTTTAAGGCTTGTATTTGTTCAAAATAAGTTAAATTAAATTTTAACCAAAACCATTTTACCAATGGTTATATAGCAGCAGGAGGAATCTGACATGCTATCCCACTTTCTAGTTCTTGCAATATCACTCTTTGTTACATTTTATATAATAAAATTCAGCAAAATAGTTGACTTCGGTATGGACTCCAATTTTGATGGTGATCAAAAGTTTCATACTCAACCGATCCCCCGTATTGGTGGTATTTCCGTTTTCTTTAGTTTTATCTGCGGTGTATTACTACTTTCATTTTATATGGATGATATTACTTACCCATTAATGTTTGTTGCCTCAGCAACTCCTATTTTTCTTGCAGGTATTATTGAAGATATTACAGGCAATGTATCCGCGAAAATTCGTTTAATTTTAACCATTGCGTCTAGTGCATTGGCATTTTGGTTACTTAATGCAGAAATCCGTAGTTTAGGACTCGATTTCGTTGATGTTATGTTACAAGTTACTATTATTTCTTTTTTAGTAACCTTATTAATCGTCAGTGGTATTACCCAATCAATTAATATTATTGATGGTTTTAACGGTTTAATGCCCGGTGTGAGTATTATCAGTGCGCTTGCTATCAGTTATGCCGCATTTTTAAGTGATGACTCTCTTATTATGGCGATGTCTTTAACACTAGCAATGTCTATTGCAGGCGTTATGATCCTAAACTTTCCTTTTGGAAAGATATTCATGGGTGATGGCGGAGCATACTTTATTGGCTTTGCATTAGCCGAAATGTCTATCTTATTAGTGTATAGAAATACTGATATTTCACCTTGGTTCCCTGTGGTTGTATTAGCCTATCCTATTATGGAAACATTATTCAGCATTTATAGAAAGCGGATTGTGCGTGGTCAATCAGCAATGGTACCTGATAAGCTGCATTTACATATGTTGGTTCATAATCGTATTATTTGTAAGATATTCAATCGTTCTGAAAATTATCTTTCAAATTCAATGACTTCACCTGTAATGTGGTTACTTAGCTTGATTACGGTATTCCCTGCCATCGTGTTACGTGAAAATACCTTAGCACTCATCGCATTATTTATTTATTTTGCAGTAGTTTATGTTTATATATACAAAAGAATTATTCGATTTGCGAGTAAAACAAAGATAAGTGATACTGTTAATAACAATATCCACAAAAAATAATCATTTAAATAACAAACATCCAAATACTGATAATAAATAAAAGGATATTACTATGCAAGCATTCAATATTACCATCATTATTGATCATAAAAGAATAGAAATCTGGAAATATAGCATCATAGAAAATATTAAATCTTCACCTTATGTTGAAGGGGTTAATATTATTAATTTAAATGATGAATGTAAAAAATGGACGAATGCAGTTTACCCTCAATCTACTTTACCTCGATTACTTAAGAGAAAAGTGTTAGGTATGGATTACCATGCCTTACACGATATGAATGTTGATAATATCGATAATACGGTACTATCATTGTTTGATATTAAGCATGTCAAGCATGATATGATTATCAATCTTTCTACTAGCAAGGTTGAAACAAATAATGCATTTTCGGCAAAGTATGGTATTTGGCGTTTCTTCTTCGGTGAAAACAATAATCGAAGCTCACAAAATGTAGGTAAATATGAATATATGCAAAAGCAAGGTTATATTCGTACAGGTATTATTGCTGAGAAATTCAAACAAAAATCATTTATCCTGCATGAAAAGAAATCAGGTATGGATCATGTTTCCTTACGTAGCAGTATAGAAAATATTCTCTGGGGTTGTAGCCTATTTATTCCTATGTTGATCGAGCGTTTGGCTTTACATGGAGAAGCACACTTAACTGCTGATAAATCAATAAATTTATTAAAAAAAGAAAAAATAATTAATGAAAATAAAGTTAAATCAATACCCTACTATTTAACTTCTATTAAACGTTATACGCGTCAAGCAGTATTCCGTTATGCATTTGATACTCGCTGGATGTTATTATTTAGTCATAGCGAAGATCATTCAAAAGAGCACCTAAAGACTCCGCCTATTCATACCTATAATCGGCTCTCTCCTCCGAGGGGTATGTTTTGGGCGGATCCCTTTGTTGTCATTAAAGACAACGAATCCTATATATTTTTCGAAGAACTCTCCTATAAGGATTGGAAAGGCTATATCTCCTATATCAAAATGAATGCGGACAAAAGCTTTACCAAACCCAAGAAAATATTACAAAAAGACTACCATCTTTCTTATCCTTTTATTTTTCAGTATGAGGACGCGTATTACATGATTCCTGAGTCTGCTGAAAATAGAACCATTGAGCTGTATAAATGTAACGCCTTTCCTGAAAAATGGGAATTCCAAAAAAATATCATGCAAGATGTGCGTGCTTGCGATACAACATTAATTGAGCATAACGGTCTATGGTGGATGTTTAGCGTTATCTGTGGTCATGATAAATGCATGAATACAGAAGACTTACATATTTTTTACAGTGATAACCCACTCGGTAACAATTGGACAGCTCATAAAAACAATCCTGTCGTATCGGACGCAACCAATGCAAGGCCTGCGGGTAAGATATTTAGTAATAATGGTAAGTTATATCGTCCATCACAATCTTGTGCCGCCATTTATGGTAAAGGACTTAATATCAATGAAATTATTGAATTAAGTACAGAGAACTATAAAGAGAAAAAGATACACGAAGACACTGCCGAATGGAGTTCACGTGTTTCAGGTCTGCATACTTATAATCACGAGGGAAACTTATCAGTTAGTGATATTTTTGCCTATTAAATTAATAATAAAAACGATTGATTGATGGTGTTATGAATATACAGCAGCTTAGAAAGCTATCTTATGCTTTATTCTTATTTTTTGTTGCAACAACCGTTGCTCTAGATGGAATGTTACATACGCCATATGGCCCATTAATTATCGGTGCTGCACCGATGTCATTTGGAATCGTTTTATTGATCTTTGCTTTAGGCGAGAAAATGCCACAATTTACTCGTCTCCACACCTTGTTTTTCTTTTACTTGTTCTGGTCATCACTGAGTTATATTTGGACGACAACACCTGCTGATACTGCTTGGCGGCTGTTTTTACTCAATTTCTATTTTATGGTCATGTTGATTATCTACTGGTATTCGATTAATACTAAGCAACGTTTAAATCATGCTTATATTGCGGTATTTCTTGCTATTTTCTTTCTTGCCCGAGTGGTTAATTATAACTTTGGTATGGAAATTCAAGAGGGGGGTGGTGAAAGTGGTCGTTACACGGCTTATGATATTGGTGCTAATGAAATGGCGATTACACTGGGTTTTGGTATGACCTTTGCACTCTATATTTCCAGTCTTTATAAGAAAATATGGCTGCGACTATTAATTCTAGGCACAATTCCAGCCTTTATTAGTGCCTCCTTTTTAACAGGTTCACGAATGGGGTTTGTAATTTTATTACTGGGGCTTATATTTGGCATTTATCAAGTATCACGAATGCAGTTTTTCGAAAAAATTATTGTTAGCTTTGCATTTATCGTATCGATTGGATCTATTATAAAAAACATTCCAAAAGAATTAGTACTGCGAGTATTTTCCACTTGGCATAATGCTAAAGCAGGCAACTTCAATGAACGTGAAGTTATATGGCAGATTGGCTTTGATGGATTCAAAGATCAGCCTTTTATCGGTCGGGGTGTTGATTCTTTTACTCGTATGTCAAATAACGCTCATATGGATTTAGAAGCCCATAACACCTATATCAGTATTTTAGTTGAATATGGCATTATTGGCTTTGTTCTTTATCTATCACTGGTCTTTGGAATACTTTTTTCAATCTTACGTTTAAAAGGGGTTGATAAATACTTTTTAATTATTTTACTCGTACAACTCTTATTTGCTCAACTAACCACTAATTTACAAGACAATACGATTTTATGGTCATTTTATGCACTGATGATTTCTCATTGTTGGATTATGCTCAAAAAGCAAACCTTGAATCAATAAATAAAATAAAAATCTAATTAGTTAATTAATAAATGAGGTCGCTTAGCCATGCTTCTTAAACATTCAGGCTTTTATCTTGCAGCAGAAGCTGTGCCAATTTTATTGGCTATTATTTCTATTTCCGTTTATACCCGTTATCTCTCTACCGAAGAATATGCATTATATTCTTTAGTAATGACGGTCGTCTGGTTAGCCAGTGCCTTATTAGTTGACTGGTTACGGATGAGCTTAGTGCGTTTCTGGAACATGAAAAAGTACACTAAGCAAGTACTGATTGGTAGTATATCATCCATTGTAAACTTGATTATGCTAGTGTCATTAGCAATTTTCTCAATTACACTTTATATTGTTAACCAGTACTATACGATTCCTAATGAAATTATGATCGCAGGGTTTGTATTATTCTTTATGCAATCTTTATTTAATTTAAATATGAAAATAAAGAACTCCTTACTGAAGGCAAAAGAATATGCAATGATTAATTCTTTTCGGGCGATTATTTCTATTTCAATCGGCATTGTTCTAGTCATTTTAGGCTTTGGCCCTATTAGTATTATTCTGGCTCTGTTACTTGCTTATACCGTACTGATACTATTCACGAGTAAAGACATATGGAAATACTATACGGCAATGAGCTTAGATCGTAAGTTAATGAGGTCATTATTTATCTATGGTCTGCCTGTCGCAATGGCAACTACGTTGCAAGTATTTAGCAATACAGTAGATCGTTTTTTAATTGTTCAGTTAGAGAGTCTCAGTGCCGCAGGTATTTATTCAGTAGCAGGAAATTTAATTGGTAGCAGCTTAAGTATGTTACTGTCATCATTATCAGTTGCCGCTTATCCTATCGTACTTAAAGCACTGGAAGAGGGTAATAAAGCCTTACTTGAAGAAAAATTAAAACAATATGCCTCTGTCTTTATGGGATTCGCACTGGCAGCAGTCGCGGGTCTAATTATGGTCTCACCCAACTTACTGTACCTATTAGTTGGTAAGGAATTTTTACAGGGTAGCTTGGAAGTCTTTCCGTGGCTTGCAATCGCAGAATTATTCTTTGCAACCCAAGCATTCTATTTTGCTATGGCTTTCCAAATCAAGAAGAACACCGTGCAACTTATGTGGATTATGTTAGTGATCACTATTGTTAACGTTGTACTCAATATTATCTTAATTCCTATCTACGGCATCTTAGGGGCAGCTATTGCAACAATGTTATCCTCATTAGTGGGTTTACTCTTAACCTATTACGTTGGCAAAAGATTCTATGCACTTCCGATTCCAAAGATGGAAATGCTTAAAATTATGATTGCTAGCTTAGTGATGATTTTGGCTATTAGTGGATTATATGATATGAGAGGCTGGGGTTGGTTATTAGTGCAAATCGTACTGGGTGCTATTGTTTATCTAAGTACAATATTAGTATTCAATGTTTCTAATATTCGAAATGATGTCAAGGAATTTATTCAACCTAAACTGAGTAATTTTTTTAATAAGAAATCAACTTAGTGAAATTTGATAAAAAAATCTTAAAATAATAAATATTAATAAAAATAAAATGTATAAAGGATGATAAATTATGTCACTGCAAAAAAACCCTAAAAAAACGCTTCATATTATTACCAGTTTACAAAATGGTGGCGCTGAATCATTTTTATTCACCCTTATCAAGGAAGGCAATCGCAAAAATGTAGTGGTTATTTCCCTTAAAGATGATTGGGGTTATGGCAAACGTTTAGAAGCAATGGGGGTTAAAGTCATGGTATTAGGTATGCAAGCGTCACGCCCTAACCTTTCTAGCTTTTTTCAATTAAGAAAAATCATTAAGAAAGAGCAACCTGAAGTGGTATTTACATGGTTGCACCATGCTAGCTTATTTGCAGGCTTAGCCGCTTATTTTGCCTCTGTTCCCAAAATTATTTGGGGCGTTCGGGATGCCTATATGCAGCCTGAAAAAGAAAAAATATCTACTCGTGTCGTGGTGAGAGTATCAGCCTTATTTTCTTATTTTATTCCTGATCATATTATTTATGTGGCACAAAAAGCCCGTGAAGTGCATGAATCTATTTATTATGATAAGAAAAAAAGCGTGGTCATTCCCAATGGCTATAATCTAAAACGTTTTACAATTGATCAAGATGCCCGTCTTGCTGTCCGCCAAGAACTTGATATTCCAGAAAATATTTTCTTGGTGGGGATGATTGCCCGTTTTGATCCTATGAAAGATCATGAAAGCTTTATCAAAGCTGCTCGAAACCTAATTGATAAACATGAAAATATTCATTTCCTACTCTGTGGTAGTGGTATCTCAGAGGACAATGCTGAATTAATGAAAATGATCCAAACTCACAATATTAGTAAATACATCAGCTTTGCCAAAACACGGGTTGATATTGAAAAGATTTATACGGCACTGGATGTATTTTTATTAAGTTCAGTCACAGAAGCCTTCCCCAATGTACTTTGTGAAGCCATGGCTTGTGGAACACCTTGTGTTTCTACTGATGTTGGTGATGCTGCCTTAATCGTGAACGATACAGGCGCGATTGTTAAAATATCTGATCATAAACAAATGGCAGTTGAAATAGAAAAGCTCTTGTTGATGCCTGACGACATTAGAGAGCAATTGAAGTTGGATGTAAGAGAACATATTGAGCATACTTTCCCAATCAAGAAAATTGTGAAGCGTTATATGAATTTTCTCCCTTCAGTGGACTAAATCGTAGTTTCTGAAAGCCAAAATCAGCTTGTATTATCCTTTCCTTAAATTTTCAGGTTACAATGCTTACCCTCTTATATAAGGACGATCTTTATCGATGGATATTGTTTACATTCGTGATTTGCGAGTTGATGCTTTAATTGGCATTTATGATTGGGAACGTAGTGTGCGACAAGTGGTACGAATTGATGTTGAGATGGGCTGGGATAATCGTAAGCCTGCTGCCAGTGATAGTATTGTTGATACTTTAAACTATAAAGAAGCAGCACAGCGAATTAAACAACGAGTGCAAGAGACAGAGTACCAGTTAGTAGAAACACTGGCGGAACATTTGGTTGAAATGTTAATTCGTGAAATGCATGTCCCTTGGGTTAAGCTACGTTTAGGCAAGCCTTATGCTGTAAAAGATTCCAGTGAAGTGGGTGTATGTATTGAGCGATATCAATCTGACTTTAAAACAGGATAAGAAGGGCAAAGCATGGCAAACGTTTATCTTAATATCGGCAGTAATATCCAGCGTGAATACAATATTTCTATCTGCATGAAAAAATTGCGTAGCGATTATCCACAAGTAGTTTTTTCAGCTATTTATGAAACTGAAGCCTATGGTTTTGAAGGCGATGCATTTTATAATTTGGCAGCAAGCCTAACAACGGATCTATCCTATCAAGAGTTTTCACACTATTTAAAACAACTTGAAGATCAGCAAGCACGGCAACGAGACGGCATTAAGTTTAGTTCCCGAACCTTAGATATTGATATTCTCTTATACGATGATTTGATCCTACAACCCGACCACGATATTCCCCGTAAAGAAATTCTTAACTATTCCTTTGTATTATTTCCTTTAGAAGAAATAGCCCCTGATGTTATTCATCCTGAACTCGGAATTTCGATTCGAGCTATTGCTAAGAAAAGTGATTTGAATCGTAGTGATTTACGTAAGAGAACGTGCTAGAAAGCTGTGCTGATGGCTAATAAACCCACAACTTCCAAAATTTCAATGGATGCGCCCAAGGTATCACCCGTCATACCACCAATAGATTGCAACATAAAGCGTCGAAGTAAGTAAATAACAATAGCAATCAACAATAGGCTCATGGGCGCGAGTACAGTCAATATAAGTGTGACTGCCAATAAATAATAGGGTGTGATGCTCGGTAAGGCATTCTTAGCTTGATAAGCTAAACCTTGTTGCTGTGCTGCAGGTAATAAATATAACAGTGCTACCGCTGCAAAACGAGCAGTGACCACAATTAAAATAATGTCGAGATAAGCGTGAGATTGCAGCAATAAACTTAAGCTAATAACTTTTAGTAGTAAAATTAATACTAAACTGACAACCCCCGCTGTACCCAATAGCGGATCTTTCATAATCTCAAAGATGCGCTGTCGATCTCCATGCCCTCCTAGCCATGCATCGGCACTATCGGCTAAGCCATCGAGGTGTAGTGCGCCTGTTATAACTGCCCAAATAGAAGTTAAAAGGACAGCAACAAGTAGGGGGTCAACAGCAGCAAGTAAACTCGCAATAGTGGCTAATATTGAGCCAATCAATATACCCACAATGGGATAATAAAAGGTGATATACCCCAATCTTTCTGGCTGATAATCAATGTTCTTTGGGATCGGTAAACGACTTAAAAAACTTTGTGCCAAAAAGTAATCATGGAGGATATTTTTCATTGATTCTAAATTTAGGACCCATTAACCATGTGAAATAAGACTCGCCCAATTGCCCGTCTCATCATGATGAATTCGAATACAACTGACATTGGCATAGTTAACATCAAGACGGAATAAATTCTCATCCAGCATACCCAATACATGCATTAGAATCGTCCGTGTGACCCCTGCATGGGTTATTAATAAAAGCTTTTTGCCTTGATATTTATCTAATAACGCTTGCCAACATTCCAATACACGGTAGTTAAATTGTAAAAAAGACTCGCCTTCTGGCGGCGTGCTTTCAGTCGGATTATTCCACCAATGTTGTAGTAATTCAGGATCTTCTTCTAACACATCCGTCGGAGAGCGATTTTCCCATGTGCCAAAATCAATTTCTTGTAAGCGTTGATCAAGTACCAGTGGTAAAGATAAACCATGTTGTTGCGCTAAGTGATTAGCAAATTCTTGACAGCGTAGTAGTGGTGAACTAATCAGTACATCCCAGTCGCCCCGTCCTTCTAAAGCCGCTTCCATTTGATCCCAGCCTGTGTCACTTAAAAGGGTATCGCTTGAGCCGCGAAATACTTCCTCACCTTCTACTTCACCGTGTCGAAGTAGTTCTATTATCGTTGTTGTCATTAAATTAATTACCTAAAACGTCCTGTCGAAATATGAATTTGATGCGGCATTAATCAAACCATTAACTACTTGGGATCGTTATTTAAATGTTCTGAATTGAGGTTACTGTTTCTAAACAGGATGTTCCTCATCTTTGTTGGTTACGCCCGCTTCCGCAAAGTTTGCCATCTGATGATGTAGCAATAAAGCTTGCTGGATAATGGGTATGCTAACGGCTGCTCCACTGGCTTCGCCGAGGCGCATGGCTAAATTAAGGATAGGTTTAGCATCCATAGCCGCAAGTATATGTTTATGCCCCTGCTCCGCAGAGGTATGGGCAAATAACATCCAATCTCGGCTTTTTGGCTGTATTGAAATACTTAATAGAGCCGCTACACTGGCAATAAAACCATCCACGAGAATAGGAATACCAAGCTGTGAGCAGCGTAAATACGCTCCTGTTAATGCAGCTATTTCAAATCCTCCAAGCATTACTAATATCTTTAAAGCCTGCTGCTGGGTTGCAATATTTTTATCAACATTATGCTTAGCATCATTACAACGCAGCAAAGCCTGATCCAATATGGAAATTTTATGTTGAATGCCTACTGGATTAAGTCCCGTTCCAGCACCCGTTAATTGCTGAGGTGTTTGTGCTAATAATAAGCAAGCGATAGCGGTGGCGGAACTCGTATTGGCAATACCCATTTCACCACCAATAAAAATCTGGCTAGTAGCTACATAAGCACGTTGTGCTGCTGCATAACCCGTCTGTAAAGATTGCTCTAATTGTGATACCGACATAGCATTATTATATAAAAAATTAGCCGTGCCATTCCCCGATCGTTGCGAAATTACACCGTCTAAAGGTTTAAAATTTTTAACACCCACATCAATAATTTCTAACTTTGCTCGTAAATGCCGCGCGAGTACGCTAATCGCTGCCCCGCCATTAACAAAGTTTTTCACCATTTCAGCAGTCACCGCTTGTGGAAAGGCAGAGACTTTCTCCTCAGCAATACCATGATCGGCTGCGAAAACACTAATATGGATATGTTCCAAGTTTGGCTTATAATCCCCTTGCCATGCAGAAAATTGCAATACAATATCTTCTAAGTAGCCTAAGGAATATTGGGGTTTAGTTAAGTTTTTTTGATAATCACTCGCATCTGAAACAGCTTGTTTATCTAATGTGGCAATCGAATCATTCAACCATGCTATATCGGTATTTTCACACATGCTTAATTCTCTACAGCTAAATTGGAAGGCTTTAATGCCACACTTAATCCTGCAATAACAAAAGAGACCTGATCACAATTTGCCGCGAGTTGTTGATGAAATAAGCCCATCTTATCGACAAATTGACGGCTTAACTTTTTCATTGGCACAATACCTAAACCTGTTTCATTACTAACAAAAATAACCTGACCCTTTATACCATCCAGCTGTTGCAAAAGTGCATCAGTTTCAGACTGCAACAGTTGCTTATCGGTATGACACAATAGGTTAGTCATCCAGAGGGTCAGACAGTCCACCAAGATTGTAGTATCTGCGGCTGAATATTCTGCTAATACTTGCGCTAAGTACAGCTTTTCCTCAATGGTTGTCCAAGAATAAGCCGATAATGCACGCTGTGCTTGATGTTCTTTAACCCGTTCTTGCATTTCACCATCATAAGGCATCGAAGTAGCAATATAAATCAGGCGTTTTTGAGGGGCAGTTTGTAGCGCGAGTTGTTCTGCAATACGGCTTTTACCCGAACGGACACCACCAAGAATAAGTGTTTTCATAGAAAAATTAATATAATTTTCTGCATTGATATTGATCGTTTGAAGTCTTTCCAAACATAAACAAACGATAAGATTTATACTTAAAAAGTAAACAATAATTTCTATGAGTACAGGAAAATTATTGTTTACTTATTGCATAACTATACAGCAATAATAGGAATGACTTTTTCAGCAGATTTTTGATAAGTTTCAATTTGATCAAAGTTTAAATAGCGATAAATTTCCTCCGCCATTGGATCTAATTGACGCGTATAGCTCAGATATTCTTCAGGAGTAGGCAATTTTCCTAAAATAGACGAGACAGCAGCCAGCTCGGCTGAACCAAGGAAAACATCCGCACCATCACCAAGACGATTAGGGAAGTTTCGAGTTGAGGTTGAAATCACCGTGGACTTAGGCGCAACCCGTGCCTGATTACCCATACAAAGTGAACAACCGGGCATTTCTGTACGTGCGCCAACCCGTCCAAAGGTATTGTAATAACCTTCTTCCATTAGTTGTTTTTCATCCATTTTAGTGGGAGGCACAACCCATAAACGCGTAGGAACTGTACCCTCTATTTGTTCTAGCAATTTAGCTGAGGCGCGGAAGTGACCAATATTTGTCATACAAGAACCAATAAAGACTTCATCAATACGCGTTCCAGCCACGTCTGATAATAGCTTTACATCATCAGGATCATTCGGACAAGCAACAATCGGCTCTTTAATCTCATTAAGATCAATTTCAAGCACCGCCGCATACTCAGCATCTTTATCAGCACTGAGTAATTCTGGATTCGCTAACCAATTTTGCATCGCTTCAATACGACGTGAGATAGTACGTTCATCGCCATAATTTTCCGATAACATCCATTTCAACATGGTGATATTGGAATTAAGATATTCGATAATCGGTTCTTTATTTAATTTGATTGAACACGCGGAAGCGGATCGTTCTGCGGAAGCATCCGAAAGTTCAAAGGCTTGCTCTACCTTTAAATTAGGTAAACCTTCAATTTCTAAAATACGCCCTGAGAAAATATTCTTTTTATTGGCTTTTTCAACTGTGAGTAAACCTTGTTGAATAGCGACATAAGGAATCGCATTAACTAAGTCACGTAAAGTAATGCCTGTTTGCATTTCACCTTTAAAGCGTACTAGTACCGATTCAGGCATATCCAAAGGCATAACCCCTGTTGCCGCTGCAAATGCCACTAAACCTGATCCTGCTGGAAAGGAAACCCCCATTGGAAAACGGGTATGTGAATCACCGCCTGTTCCCATTGTGTCGGGTAAAATCATACGGTTTAACCAAGAATGGATAATTCCGTCACCTGCTTTCAAAGAAACACCGCCCCGATTCATAATAAAATCAGGCAAAGTATGCTGTGTATCAACATCAATTGGACGCGGATAGGCCGCAGTATGACAGAATGATTGCATGACTAAATCAGCAGAAAAGCCTAAACAAGCAAGGTCTTTAAGCTCATCACGAGTCATTGGCCCCGTTGTATCTTGTGAACCCACCGTCGTCATCTTAGGCTCACAATATTGAGCAGGACGTACACCTTCTAAACCACAGGCTTTACCCACGATTTTTTGCGCTAAGGTATGACCTTTATCACTACTGACAGGTGAGTCAGGTTGAGAAAATAAGTCCGTTGCCGCTAAACCTAAGACTTCACGCGCCCGCTCGGTTAAACCACGACCAATAATTAAGGGAATACGTCCCCCTGCTTGGACTTCATCTTTGATAACAGGGGTTTTTAATGAAAACTGAGTAATTTCTTCATCAGAATTATGTCGTTTAACCACGCCTAGATGAGGATATACATCAATAACATCCCCCATTTCTAATTCAGAAACATCACATTCAATGGGTAAAGAACCTGCATCTTCTAAAGTATTAAAGAAAATAGGCGCAATTTTATTACCGAGACAATAGCCACCTGCCCGTTTATTCGGAATAAAGGGAATATCATCTCCCATGTGCCATAAAACAGAGTTGATCGCCGATTTACGCGAAGAGCCTGTACCAACCACATCACCAACATAGGCAATGGGATGACCTTTTTCTTTTAAGGATTCTAAGGTTTCTAACGGAGTCGTTGTAAAGTGAGGTCGGGGCATTTTTAACATGGCTAAAGCATGTAAAGGAATATCAGGACGAGACCATGCATCAGGAGCGGGTGATAAATCATCTGTGTTGGTTTCACCAGGAACTTTATAAACCGTTAAAGTAATTTTATCGGCTAAAACAGGTTTTGAAGTAAACCATTCTGCCTCTGCCCATGATTGTAATACTTGCTTAGCAAAGCGATTACCTTGATCCGCTTTTTCTTTAACATCATGAAACGCATCAAACATCAATAAAGTATGAGACAGTGCATTAACAGCGATGCTAGCTAAATCATCATTATCCAAGGCATCGATAATCGGCGTAATATTATAACCACCTAACATTGTGCCTAATAAAGTCAGTGCTTGCTTCGCATTCAAAAGAGAGGATTCAGCTTCACCTTTCGTAATTGCAGCGAGAAAGCCTGCTTTAACATAAGCCGCATCATCAACACCTGCTGGGACGCGATGGGTAATTAGATCGAGAATAAATTCTTCTTCGCCCACAGGTGGAGATTTTAGTAATTCAAGCAGTGCAGTGGTTTGTTTAGCATCTAAAGGCTGTGGTGGAATACCTTGTTCCTCACGTTCAGCAACGTGTTTGCGATAAGCTTCAAGCACGATTTATTCTCTCCCAATTGAAATTTGTTATTAATCACAGCATTATGTGCTGATCATCTAAAAAATAGCTGGACATTGTAACATTGCACTATGAATAAATCGCCTCAAGATTCTTCGCTTATTAGCCAATTCCCTAAACAAGGTATGTCAATTAACCTGCTGTTACTATTAACATTTGGTATCTTAAGTGTGGGAATTTTTGCTCCGATGTTGACACTAAAGTACATCGTTGCAGGCTTCTTTGTATGGGATGAAAAAACCGTCACCTTGTACTCCACCATTAGCCAACTTTATGAGAGTAGTGAATATTTTCTCTTTATTGTTATTAGTCTGTTTAGCATCTGCTTTCCTATTTTTAAAATTTTTACCCTATTATTTGCAGTGAATATCAACATAGAACCGCATTCATTCTTAGACAAAAGCTTAAAGTTTGTAGAAATCTTTGGAAAATGGTCAATGTTAGAAGTATTTGTGGTGGCTTTGTTATTAGTATCAGTAAAATTGGGGGCATTATTGAATGTGCAAGTCCATTATGGTGTTTATGCCTTTGCAGTTTCTGTACTACTGACACTATTGATTAGCCATTGGATTGAAAAATTATCACTTTATACAAAATGAATGTGTTGAAATATTAGGTTTAGACCGATCTAAAGTTGATTTATATCAATATTATAGTGATGAACAGTCATCCACGACAGAATCTACAAACATGGATAATTACCCTTCTGTACGAACTTTACATTCTATTGCTTGCCCACGCTGTAATCGTAAGAATCTACGCACTCGCAAACAATCACTACTCATAAAAATTTTTAGTGTGAAAAAGTCTTTTACGTGTAATACCTGCTCTTTTCATTTTGATTGATAAGTTTTTGAAAAAAAATTACCTAAACATTATTTAATCTTTAATCGTCACCTGTATCCGTACTAAACCACTGTGCTTTCTCGAACTAATTTTTACATTAACTGCAGTGGGAGTTTCACCATGCTTTTGAAAGAATTTTGAAACGGTTTGAATAATATCGTTTTTAATCGATTCATTTTGTTGGATGATAGTTTGTATCATAATAATTTTACCTAGTGCCCTATTTAAATAAATTCATCCTGACTGTTTTTTGCCCATCCTAGAGTTTAGCATAAAGGATTGGCACATACGTCTCTAGTTTTTTTATCACTAGAAAAAGGATACTATTGGGCGAATTAACGGAAGAAATTGAATGTTTTATTTCTGAAGCCATATTGATTCAGTCAGTCTATTTTATCTATTTTTGACTGGGAAATTCTTTAACATAGAGATCATGTTTACTATAGGGGATTTCAATATTTTCTTTATTAAAGCAATGATATATGCTTGTGTGCAAACGATCAAGTGTCCGTCCACGTAGCTCAGGGTCTTTAATCCAACCTAATAATTCAAAATCAAGACTGGATGTACCAAAGACTCGAAAACGCACGCGGGGCGTAGGATTAGCACAGATAAGCGGCTCTTCATCCGCAATACGAATCAATAACTTACGCACATAATCAATATCTTCACCATAAGCAATCCCAATTTTTACTCGAATCCTAAATTTTGGTTGTGGTCCACCTGACTGATTAATTACTTGAGTATTTCCCATAATAGAGTTGGGAATAGTCACCTCAATATCATCACGCGTGACTAAACGGGTACTGCGTAAACCAATTTGAGTTACCTTGCCTCGCATACCTGTTGCATCAAGAACAATATAATCACCAATCTTATAAGGTGCATCTGCAAGAATAAAAACCCCAGAAAATAAATTAGCCAGTGTATCTTTTGCAGCAAAACCAACCGCAATACCGACTACACCCGCTGAGGCTAGCCATGCGGTCATATCAACATCCCAAATTTGGAAGCCAATATAGAAAGCCATAATAACAATCACAATTTTACTTAAGTTATCAAATAAGGGTAGTGTCTGAGGTTGGATAAAACCCTGTTTATTACCCAACCATGCGAGTTGTTTAAGCACAATTTTAGAGACTCGAATTAAGAAAATCATCCAAACAACAACACCGAAGGTCTGAAAACTTAATAGCAGCCCATCTGTCATTTTGGGTGACAGGTGCATTAGTTCAATACCCGTACTAAAACCAATCATCATAATTGAATAATAAATAGGCGCTCTAGCAATATTGGCCAGATGATCATCCAAATAAGTCTTGGTTTTTCTAGTAATCGCTTTTAAACCTTTGACAATGAGCCATGTAAGCAAAGAGGCGAGTGAAAGTGTCAGTAAAATGGAGACACTGCCTTGTAAAATAGGTTGATCAGAAAAAATTAGCACCAACGGATTTGTTAACTGCTCAAATGATTGCACCAACGTAAATGTATCGTTATCAGGCATAGGGATTCATTACTAATATTAAAGTATATAAATATATACGATATAGGCTGAAGTGCAGGAAAATGATAGACTGCATAACCTAAATATCTATGAATCTAAGCTTATTATGGCAAAAAGAAGACGTTTACCACAAACTCCTGTGGAAGTGCAGATTGAATCCCTGTCGCAAGATGGTCGAGGAGTCACACATATTGATGGCAAAGCCATTTTTATTGATGGTGCATTACCGAATGAGCGGGTCATGTTTCAATACACGGGTAAACGACGCAAGTATGCCGAAGGGAAAGTGGTTGAAATATTAGAAGCCTCTCCTGATCGGGTTGAACCAAAATGTGAACATTTTGGTTTATGTGGAGGCTGTAGCTTGCAGCATTTAGATGCTCAAGCACAAATTCACTATAAACAGACTGCGATGTTAGACAGCCTTAAGCATATTGGTAAAGTGACCCCTGAACAGGTATTTGAACCGCTAACAGGTGATACATGGGGCTACCGACGTAAAGCCCGCTTAGGCGCTAAGTTTGTGCATAAAAAAGGCCGCGCTTTAGTCGGATTTCGAGAGCGTCGGAATGGATTTTTAGCCGACTTAAAAGCCTGTGAAGTATTACACCCTGATGTCGGACACCGCCTGACAGATTTACAAGATTTAATTGGAAAAATGTCTATTAAAGAGGCCATTCCGCAAATTGAAGTTGCCATTGGGGATAACAATACCTCTTTAATCGTGCGTCACTTAAAACCTTTATCAGAAAACGACCTTACTTTATTTAAACAATATGCCATTGACTTTAAAGCCCAACTCTATTTGCAATCAGGTGGTATTGATACCATTAAATTATTACATCCTGAGCAGGCAGAACTTTATTATGAACACGCCAATTTTGATACCCGAATAGATTTTGGCCCCAATGATTTTTTCCAAGTCAACAGTAGTATTAACCGTAAAATGGTGCCTTGGGTCGTGGATTTATTAGATTTAAGTGGCAAAGAGAAAGTACTGGATTTATTCTGTGGCTTAGGTAACTTTACCTTGCCAATTGCGCGTCAAGCCCAGTCTGTAACGGGTGTAGAAGGGGATCAAATGATGGTACAACGCGCCAAACAAGCCGCGCTAGATAATGGTATTGAAAATACAGATTATTATGCCTGTAATTTAATGGGTGATTTATCCCAAGCTGAATGGTTTAAACAACGCTATGATCGTATTTTATTAGATCCACCCCGCTCAGGTGCAAAAGAAGTGATTGAAGATAAGCGTTTCGCTAAGTTAGGGGCAAGTAAGATTGTTTATGTGTCTTGTCACCCTGCGACATTAGCTCGTGATGCAGGTACATTGGTGCATACTCACGGTTATAAATTAGTTGCAGCAGGGGTAATGGATATGTTCCCACATACCGCCCATGTTGAATCCATCGCTGTATTTGAAAAATAAGTATTCACTATGATAGAAGCTCGCATTAAAGAATTACGTCGATTAATTCAAGTTCATAATTATCGCTATTATATTTTAGATGATCCAGAATTGAGTGATGCCGCTTACGATCATTTAATGCGAGAGTTACAACTCTTAGAAGCACAATACCCTGAACTCATCACAGAAAATTCACCCACACAACGGGTCGGCACAGCCGCGCTGAGTGCTTTTGCCAGTGTGCAGCATGAAATGCCCATGCTATCGCTCTCGAATGCTTTTTCTGAAGCAGAATTACAAGCATTTGATCAGCGTTTACATGATCGGCTTAAATTAGATGAAGCCAGTGAAATCGAATATATAGCAGAACCTAAGTTAGATGGTTTAGCGGTCAGCCTTTTGTATCGACAAGGACAATTAGCACAAGCGGCAACACGAGGGGATGGTACAACAGGGGAGAATGTTACTCAGAATATCCGCACCATTGCTGCCATTCCTTTGTTATTATTAGGTAAAGATTACCCCGATGTTCTAGAAGTTAGGGGGGAAGTCATTATGCCGACAGCAGGTTTTGATGCCTTTAATGCACAAGCCCGTGCAGCTGATCAACGTACCTTCGTTAACCCTCGTAATGCCGCCGCAGGCAGTTTACGCCAACTGGATGCCCGCGTAACTGCAAAACGTCCTTTAGATATGTATTGTTATGCGGTTGGAAAAGTTGAAGGGGATGCTATTGCAGTAACTCAATCTGAAACATTATCCAAACTTAGAGCGTGGGGCTTACCCATTAACCCTAAGACGAAAGTGGTTCAGGGCTTACACGCTTGTCTAGATTATTATCAAAGTATCAGCCAGCAACGGGAAAAGTTACCTTATGATATTGATGGTATTGTTTATAAAGTTAATCACTTAGCAGCACAACAGCAGCTTGGATCAGTGAGTCGTGCGCCTCGTTGGGCAATTGCACATAAATTTCCTGCTCAAGAAGAAATGAGCCGTATTTTATCGGTTGATTTTCAAGTAGGACGTACAGGTGCAATTACACCCGTCGCTCGTTTAGAACCCACTTTTGTGGGCGGTGTGACGGTGAGTAATGCCACTTTACACAATATGGATGAGGTCGAACGCAAAGATATACATATTGGCGATACTGTTATTATTCGTCGTGCAGGTGATGTCATACCTGAAGTCGTACGAGTTATCATTGCAGATCGCTTAGCCAATGCTGAAAAAGTTAATATTCCTGCCACTTGTCCTATTTGTGATGCGGAGATTCTTCGACAGGAAGGGGAAGCTATTGCGCGTTGTAGTGGTGGTTTAAATTGTTCAGCACAAGTCAAACAAGCCATTAAACATTTTGCCTCACGTAAAGCGATGGATATCATCGGTCTGGGTGATAAACTGGTTGAGCTTCTATTCGATCATGATTTAGTCAGTAATATTGCTGATTTATATCAACTCAAGGCAGCTGATATTGCTGCACTACCACGAATGGGAGAGAAATCAAGTACCAACTTGCTCAATGCCATTGAAGTCAGTAAAAAGACACAATTACATCGTTTTATTTATGCCTTGGGTATTCGTGAAGTCGGTGAAGCAACCGCTAAAGCACTGGCGAAACGTTTTACAGACTTAAACGATTTAATCGAAACAACACCCGAAATATTACAAGAAATTGATGATATTGGACCAATTGTCGCTCAACGTGTGTATCAATTTTTTCAACAAGCATCCTCTCAAGAAAGTATTCGTGAATTAATTGCCCAAGGCATTCACTGGTCTGTCATTGAAGCCAATGCCATACAGAAAGATGAGGAGTTACCTTTAGCTAATCATCGCTATGTATTAACAGGCAAATTATCACAATTCACTAGAGCGGAGGCAAAAAGTCAACTGGAAAAGTTGGGTGCTAAAGTAAGCGCTAGCCTTTCTAAAAAAACCACGGCACTGATTGCAGGTGAAAAAGCAGGCTCAAAACTTAAAAAAGCTCAAGCATTAAACCTTACTGTGCTGGATGAGGCTGCTCTTTATACACTACTGCATTAATTTGCTAAATGACTGCTTGCTTAATTGATACCGATGGCACGGATTAAACTGCCATTTATCTCCTTTCAATAAAAACTCATTAAAATAACTTATAACCTTGCCCATCATAATTTAAAGCTAATATTAAATAGCCCTTTGTTACCTATTTAATACTTTAGCTATATAAATAGCACCCAACAGCTCACATATAAACAATAATAATCAGGGCTAGTAAAGATGAATCAATATCAAAAAAGCGTAATCCTACTGGTCGCGAGCTTATCAGGCGCATCCTGTTCTTCTATTCCAGAGGCTGAACCTAAACCGAAAAAATCGGCGGTTGCTAAAGTTCCTGCATCGAAAGCTGTACCCGCTTCTAATCCGACGTTAATCCGCACGGCTTGGCAATCTACACCACAAAGTATGATGACGGATGTCAATCAATACGCACGCTCAGAAGTCGAGCGTCGCATGGCAAGCAATAGCACCCTAAGCTTGCCACGTTTATCATCCAGTGAATTGCGCTTAATTGGCGATAAGATATTTAGTAATGAAGCAGGGGGAAGTAAAGATAAACTGGTACATTGGAATGACAATGAAAATTTTGCTTCAATGGGAATCGGACATTGGACATGGTATCCACAAGGAAGAGGGACACGTTTTGGCAATACCTTTCCAAAGCTTCTGTCTTTTTTGGAACAAAATGGGGTTAATTTACCCTATTGGGTTAGGGAAGCAAAGCAACGCGGTGCGCCGTGGCGAACAAAATCAGAACAAAATCGCGCCCGTTATACACCTCAAATTCAACAATTAACCCAAATTCTTTATGAAACTCGGGATTTACAAGCAAAGTTTATTTTACAACGAGCAGAGCGCGCTATTCCCCGTTTAATCAAAGCGGCTCCTGCACAAAATAAAAATCATGTTATTCGTAACGTTGAAGCACTCATGAATAGTGCAGGTGGACGTTATGCCCTAATTGATTATATTAATTTTAAAGGTGAAGGCTTAAGCATGCACAGTGGCTATCAGGGTCAAAACTGGGGTGTGTTACAAGTATTGATTAATATGCGCCCTGTACGGCAGGGATCACATACTTTAAATGAATTTGCGAATGCCGCTATCTTTGTTTTAGAAAGACGTGTTCAGAATTCACCCCGCTCTAGCGGCGAAGCTCGCTGGCTATCAGGCTGGAGTCAACGCGTTAATACCTATCGTAATCCTTGGGTTTAATGGAAAATTTAACAAAATTTGTATCTTGACTTTTGATTTCACATCCCAATACTGCAACGGTACAAATTATTTAAAGATCTAATCAATATACAAGGATAAAAAAATCATGATTAAACAAACACTTTTCGTTAGTGTCTTAGCTATTACACTGGCTAGTACATCTGTATTTGCTAAAAAATCGTCTTCTCGTCCTTCTGCCAGTGTTTCAGGTCCGAGTAGCTCTAGCTCTGCTCCTGCCAAACCATCACCAACACCTGCAGCTTCAACTCCTGCTGCTGCTGCTGCTCCCGCTCCTGCCGCCGCCGCGCCCGCTGCTGCCCCTGCCGCTGGTGGTGGCATTGGATCCGCTATCGTTGGTGGTGTCGTCGGTGGTTTAGCTGCCGGTGCCGTCATGAGTGCTTTATCAGGTGATGATAAGCCCGCTGCGGCAGGCGCTGCTGCTCCAGCACCTTCACCTTTATTAGCAATGACTCCTGAAGATGCCTTAAAAACGGCGAAAGAGACACTTGCTAAAGCGGCTGATGCAGGTTTTGCTTATCCAAAATCAACTGAATTATTAAAGAAAGCAGATGAATTAATTGCAGTAGAAGCCAGTAAAAAACAAGCACAAGAAATTGCCGTTGCAGTTCATACATGGGCAGAAGCTGGTCTTAAAAATGCAGAAAACCTAAAGAAAGTTTCCGCTCAACTTGGACTTTAATAGTCCTTAAACTTTGCTCAGTGTGAACTGAAGTAAGGTTATTTGAGTCAGTCATCATGACACAAAAAAGCCCGTATTGAATGAATCAATACGGGCTTTTTTGATGTAAGCAATACGCATGGTAAAATGCGTATTTCTACAGGGTGAATCCAAGAGAATTCTAAGTTAAATGAGTGAATCCTAAGATTACATCATTCCACCCATGCCTCCCATTCCACCCATATCACCACCACCTGCTGGAGCAGCAGCCTCATCTTGAGGTAAATCAGCAACCATGGCTTCTGTAGTCAATAATAAACCCGCAACTGAAGCGGCATGTTGCAGTGCAGAGCGCGTGACTTTAGTTGGATCAAGTACACCCATTTCTAGCATATCGCCATAAACAGAAGTACGAGCATTGTAACCATATGAACCATCATGCGCTTCAACTTGATTAACAACAACAGAAGCTTCATCACCTGCATTGTTACAAATTTGACGCAATGGCTCTTCCATTGCACGACGTAGAATATTAATACCTGCGTCTTGATCAGCGTTTTCACCCGTAAGATCAGCAATTGTCTTTTTAGCACGGATAAGTGCAACACCACCACCTGCAACCACACCTTCTTGAACCGCTGCACGGGTCGAATGTAATGCATCTTCAACACGCGCTTTCTTTTCTTTCATTTCGATTTCAGTGGCTGCACCAACTTTAATGACCGCAACACCACCTGCTAACTTAGCTACACGTTCTTGCAATTTTTCACGATCATAGTCAGATGTAGTGGTTTCAATTTGTGTGCGAATTTGATCAACACGGGCTTTAATATCATCCGCTGAACCTTCACCATCAATAACCGTTGTATCTTCTTTAGTGACTACAATACGTTTTGCTGTACCTAAATCTGCCAGTGTTACACTTTCTAAGCTTAAACCGACTTCTTCAGAAATAACCGTTGCACCTGTCAAGATAGCAAGATCTTGTAACATCGCTTTACGACGATCACCAAAACCTGGGGCTTTAACCGCAGTGACTTTAACAATACCTCGCATATTATTAACCACTAAGGTTGCTAATGCTTCACCATCAACATCTTCAGCAATAATAAGGAGAGGACGACTCGCTTTCGCGACCGCTTCTAATGTAGGTAAAAGTTCGCGGATATTAGAAATCTTTTTATCGTGTAATAAAACAAAAGGTAATTCTAATTCAGCAGACATATTTTGCTGATTATTCACGAAGTAAGGGGATAAGTAACCACGATCAAACAGCATACCTTCAACAACTTCTAGTTCATTGATCAGTGAGCTGCCTTCTTCAACTGTAATAACACCTTCTTTACCAACTTTATCCATTGCATCTGCAATAATACGACCAATGCTTTCATCAGAGTTTGCAGAGATTGTACCAACTTGAGCAATGGCATTATTATCAGCACAAGGTTGTGATAATTCTTGTAAGGCAGCAACCGCTTCAATCACCGCTTTATCAATACCGCGCTTTAGATCCATTGGGTTCATACCCGCTGCAACTGACTTCATACCTTCATGTACAATAGCTTGTGCTAATACCGTCGCTGTGGTTGTACCGTCACCAGCTACATCAGCGGTTTGTGATGAAACTTCTTTCACCATCTGTGCGCCCATGTTTTCAAACTTATCTTCAAGTTCGATCTCTTTCGCAACAGAAACACCATCTTTTGTTACAGTCGGTGCGCCATAAGACTTGTCTAATACTACGTTACGACCTTTAGGGCCTAAGGTAACTTTTACCGCATTTGCTAAAATATTAACACCGTTAACCATACGGCTACGCGCGTCATCACCAAAACGTACTTCTTTTGCACTCATGTTTGTTTCTCTTAAATTCGTAAATTACTGTTTAAATAGATAAATAATATTAACTAAGCTTCAATGACAGCTAAAATATCGCCTTCGCTCATCATTAATAACTCTTCACCATTAACTTTGACCGCAGTGCCTGCATATTGACCAAATAAAATGGTATCACCGACTTGCACATCCATAGCACGGACTTCACCCGAGTCAGTAATTTTGCCATTACCTGCTGCGATAACTTCACCACGGTCAGGTTTTTCTGTGGCACTACCAGGGATAATAATACCGCCAGCGCTGGTTAGTTCTTCTTCTGTGCGACGTACAAGGACTCGATCATGTAAAGGGCGAATAGTCATGGATTAAATCTCCTAATTTTCGTATTTTAAGCATTGCTAATAGTTAGTGACCATTAGCACTCAATAGTTTGGAGTGCTAATCATAGGGTTGAATTGTTTTAAGTCAAGGGCAAGGGACAGAAATTATTTTTTTTGGAAAAATTTGGAAATATAAATATTATGGACACATTAATTGCACTGCTAATATTGGCGGGTAGTATTTGGTTTTGGTTAGATTCGATTAAAGTTAAAGAACTGGCGGTACGTGCTGCCGCGCAAGCTTGTCAGGCAATACAAGTACAATTTTTAGATCAAACCGTTTCATTAGCAAAAATTAAGCCCGTGCGAAATGCTACGGGTCGTTTAACTTGGCAACGAATTTATACCTTTGAATTTACCATGCAGGGAGAGCAACGTTATAAAGGACAAGCGATTATGCGCGGTCAGATTTTAAAACATGTACATCTTGAGAAGCCTGATGGTTTAATTATTGAATCTTAGCGGAATGCTAAATAGTGAAGTACATGCAAGAAATACATGAAAAATTTAGTTTAGATTGATCTTGCGACAATAAGGTACAAGATCAATGTATTGCGGGGACTATTTTGAAGGGCAATGTTCCTTACCTTTATTACCAGGAATTTGTCCCGCGAGTTTTAAAAATGAACCAAAAGGATTGATGACACTTTTTGCTTCTGCTTTAGGGCCACTGAGTTTTAGTTTGCCTGTGCTAATTGCACCTGCTACACCACAACCAAATTTGCCTGCGCCCATACAACTCCAATGTTTATCTTTAGCATGTAAGACATAATCAACTTTGCTATTTAGGCGCTTACCATCAGGTAATCCACCATAACTACAAACCGCTTTACCGTCTTGATCTTGGATAGTCAGTTGTACTTTGCTGCTTGCACCGCATTCGCTGCGATACATATAAATTAATTTATAACCCCGTCCTGCATTATTTGCGACCCATGCATCGCCTGCAAGTTGCTTACTTAAGGTATGGCTTTTATTCCATTGATTACAGATCTTTTTTGCCCAATTTGCATCCATAAAATCATTACTAATCGCAACGGAAAATGGAACAAGGCTTAGTATAATTCCGAGTACTATATTCTTTAACATGAGGATTCCTTATCGTTTAATTGTCATTCCTTATCACTACCTTAATTTTAACTGAATGCTAAAGCAAGAATTTTACACACAAAAAAGCGGGGCAAGCCCCGCTCTTTTGTATATTTGTTATTTACAGAGCTAGAACTTACGGCTATAAGCGATACCGACAGCATCTTGATCCATTTCTAAATCAAATGCTTGTAGTTGGTTAATATCGGCTTTAACTTCATTAGTAAAGGTATGAATATAAGAACCTGTTACGCTAGATTTATTATCAATTTTGTATTCAAAACCTAACGAAGCATGATCTTCCACTACTGCAGGTGCTAACACATTAAAGTTAGTATGTCCTTCACTTACAGGTGACTTACCATGATTATAGCCTGCCATTAAGGCTAGCTTAGGGTTAATTTGTTGCTTTACACCAATTTTATACACACTTTGGTTACTCCAACCAAAACCAGCCGCATCCGTTGAACCTAAAGGTAATTGTACGTGGCTAGAATTACCTGTTGCTGATAAGTCAGCGTAATAGATATGAGTCGCATCCATTGCAATTTGTGTCTTAGGGGTTGCCTGCCATGCCATACCCACACTAAATGTTGCAGGCATATCTAATTCACCTTGGTTAGGGAATAAACCTTTGTATTTATCGATCTTACCCATTTTAGTTTTACTTTTATAGGCAATACCCGCTGTCACATCATCAGCGATTTTACCTTGCAGACCAATGGTAATACCTACACCTGTAGAAGAACCATAACCATTGTTACTCACATGAGCAGGGCTAGAACTAATACCTGAAAAGTTCTGTATACCCTCTGCTTTAAATTTTTGATACGCCAAGTTTACAGAAACACCGACACTGTAATCTTCTGCAAATTTCATTGCCCATGTAGGTGAAATAATTAATTGCTGTAAATCAATCCCTGCTTTGCCCGTACCAAAACCTGGGTTGACTGCATATTCGGTATTCATACCGCCATTGCCGTATACACTAACACCGAAGGAATGTGTACTATTAATTTGTTTCTTATAACCCCCTTCTGGAATAAAAAAGTTATCAATACCATTACCATCAAATGTTGTACCCGCGCCAGGAATACCTTCCGAAACGGTTGCAGTACGATTCGGGCTAAAAATTTCTAAGCCGACATCATAACCATCATCGATAAAAGCGGCTGCCGCAGGGTTACTTGCCATACTCATGGTATTAACAGGGTTACCCACGGATGCACCACCCATTGCTTTATGATATTGACCCAAGCCTGTTGGTGCTAGGCCATTGGTTGCAAAACTGGCTTGCGACGTTAAAGCTAATAAAATAGCAGAGGCGATACTCACCTTTTTGATTGTCATTTTCATATTTGTAAACACTCCTAGAGGGGGCTGATAATGTAATTTATCATTATATTTTTAAGTTCAATTTTTCATGCTATATAATACAAAAAAAAAATCTGTTGTCAATCTACAACAAATATATAAGTAACTGTTAATATTGAGTTCTTAAATGAGAAAAAAGATATTTAAGCTAAATCACTTGCGGTAGAATCTCGAAGATTTTAATTAGGATCAAATGCAATGTCACAGATGGCGTTCCAATTACACAATACCGACCAACTTGCTAGACGAGGAACAATCACCTTTCCACGTGGCACAATTGAAACACCTGCATTTATGCCTGTTGGCACTTACGGTACGGTTAAAGCCATGACGCCTGAAGAATTAAAGGAGATGGGGGCTGAAATTATTTTAGGTAATACCTTTCACCTCTTTTTACGCCCAGGAACCGATGTTATTAATGCCCATGGAGATTTACACGACTTTATGAATTGGGATAAGCCTATTTTGACCGATTCGGGTGGCTTCCAAGTATTTTCATTGGCAAAAATGCGTAAAATTACCGAAGTCGGGGTTAAATTTCGTTCACCGATTGATGGTCGAGAAATTATGTTAAGCCCTGAAATTTCAATGCAAATTCAACGGGATCTTGGCTCTGATATTGTAATGATCTTTGATGAGTGTACGCCCTATCCTGCGACACATACTGAAGCCCAAGAATCGATGCAACTTTCACTACGTTGGGCAGAGCGCAGTAAACGTGAACATATTAAAATTACCGACAATGAAAATCCAGCGGCATTATTTGGAATTGTGCAAGGCGGTATGTACGCGGATTTACGCAAGAAATCCGCTTCTGCACTGATCGATATTGATTTTGATGGCTATGCGATTGGTGGTTTATCCGTCGGAGAACCCAAAGGTGAGCGTGATAAAGTACTCGAAGCCACCACCCCACTATTGCCAACAGATAAACCCCGTTATTTAATGGGTGTCGGTAAACCCGAGGATATTGTTGAATCCGTCAAACGCGGTATTGATATGTTTGACTGTGTGATTCCTACCCGTAATGCCCGCAATGGCTTCTTATTTACCCGTAATGGAATTGTTAAGATCCGCAATGCAAAACACCAATTTGATACCGATCCTATTGATAAGCAATGTAGCTGTTACACCTGTCAAAATTACTCTCGTTCCTATTTACGTCATTTAGATAAATGCCACGAAATTCTCGGGGCAAGATTAAACACTATTCATAATTTACATTATTACCAAGAACTCATGCAAACGATCCGTACCGCGATTGAACATAATCGTTTTGATGAATTTGTTATAAAATTTTATCAAGATTATGGCGTTGAAATGCCTTCGTCTTAAGAAATATTTTCTTCTATCAACACGATTGAGATAATACGGATAGTATTCCTGTTATCTCTTTCACGGCGAGTGCTGGAGAAAAACTAGCTCTTACCTAATTTATAATATTTTATAAAAATTTGTAATATAAGAACTTACTCGATAAATACTATATCCATTCCGATATGCCAAAACTCAGATTTACATACCCATTTCGATATACCACAACTTAGGTTTTATGCCGAATAAATAAGCAAAAAACCCAAGTCATGGCACACATAACAAAACAGCAAACAAGAACATAAAAACAGTTTACAAAAAAAACAGTAACAGACAAACAACAACAGAAAACAGGCATCATGGTGCCAAAAATAAATCTTGACAAAGTGATTAAGACAGTGGCAGTGTTACAACAGCTAGCAAAAATCGCTGATATACAACAGGCTCAATT
>WFRR01000009.1 GCA_015486375.1 Thiotrichaceae bacterium | reverse complement strand
TGAGTAATCAAGTAAGATTGTGTTAGGATTAAAAAAATTGATGACAAATAATCAACTTTACTTATAACAAAATAATAGAGTAAAATTCTAAGTAATAATAATAAAAAGGTTTTCTTATGCAATATAAATCAACACATACCCTTGTCTTAAGCACACTTTTATGCACTTGTATTAATGTCGCATGGGCTGAGAATACGCCAATCCCGATTAATAAGAGTGATTTTGAGCAAGCCCCTACGCCCATTAATGCGCCTCAAAATAATGCATTAACACCGAATGATGCCGCTGCAATAGGGACTATTATTTCAGGTGCAAGTGCAGATGCAAGCACAGGGGCAACCATTCCTGTTTTAGCCAGTAATGATTATGGTGTAGGTAATAATAAATATGCCACTCAAGGTTTTAAGCCATTTCAGCCTTTTAACCCCTCATCAGGTATGCAAACAAAGCTATATGGCGGTGCATCTATCGGTACATCTAAATTGCGTGATCCTTGCTCAGGATCTAGTGCCAGAGGTTGTATAGATAAGGATATGACATGGAAGCTTTACGGGGGTTATCGCATTAATGACTTGATTACGGTACAAGGTAGTTATGTTGATTTGGGAGAGCTGGGTGTGAGTAACAATCCTAGTAAACTGAAAGGTTTTAGTGCTTCGGTATTATCTCCGCTGAAAATTAATGATCAATTGAGTATTTTTGGTAAAGCAGGCTTTTTTAAGTGGGAAAGTAAAAACCAACAAGGTCAAAAAGTCAGTGATATTGATCCTGTATTTGGAATTGGAGTTGATTATCAATTTAATCAAAATCTCGCCATACGGGGTGAGTTGGATCACTACAAAGATTTAGCCGTTTCTAGTTCTGCTAATGATACTAATGCTAAAAACTTTGAAGTCTTAAGTGTGGGTGTTAAATACTCTACTTTTTAAGCGATCAAGTCGTTACATTAAGGATTTAAGTATGGGCTGACTTGCTTAAATCCAAACAACTTAATCAACGCTAAAAATTTACGGGTCTTATCCAATTAATCTTTTTGCCATTTTTCGCTATGTAAATGCTGATCTACTTGGCGACGGGCGAGCCAGCCTGTACGTTCTAAATCAGGTTTTTCATGGAACTGTGATACATAGCCTAAGCATAAATACGCAACGGGGATAATACGCTCTGGAATATTGAGGTGTTGTTTAAGTTTATTTTCATCCAAAATGCTGACCCAGCCCATACCAATATTTTCAGCGCGGGCAGCTAGCCACAAATTTTGAATCGCACAAACAGTACTGTATAAATCCATATCAAGATTGCTGGTGCGCCCTAAAACAAAATCGCCCGTACGGCTACGGTCACAGGTAACACAAATATTTAAGGGAGCTTCTTGGATACCTTCTAACTTCAGTCGCTTATACTGCTTTTTACGTTCACCTGTGAGCATGTCAGCAGCAGCTTGATTGGCTTCGGTGAATAATTGTTTTACAAATGCTTTTGTGCGGTCACTTTCGATCACAATAAAATCCCACGGCTGCATAAAGCCCACGCTGGGCGCATGATGTGCCGCAGTGAGAATACGGGATAAAACCGCTTTAGGAATGGCTTTAGGTAAAAATTCGCGTCTGACATCACGACGGCTATAAACTGTTTTGTAAAAAGCGGCTCGTTCGCTCTCTGAAATTATTTGGCTCATTACAAATTATCCGTATTCACGTTCGACGTACTTGTTAAGTAAGCTTTGAAATTCAGTCGCAATATGATCACCTTTTAATGTTACTGTTTTTTGACCATTTTCATATACGGGTGCAACAGGCTTTTCACCTGATCCCGGTAAGCTAATACCGATATTGGCATGTTTACTTTCTCCGGGACCATTGACCACACAGCCCATCACTGCGACGGACATTGACTCTACACCTGCATAGTCTTGTTTCCAAATTGGCATTTGTTCGCGCAAATAGCTTTGAATATCTTTGGCCAAATGTTGAAAATAATCACTGGATGTTCGTCCACATCCCGGGCAGGCAATCACTTGCGGGGTAAAAGAACGTAAGCCCATTGTTTGTAAGATTTCTTGTGCAACAATGACTTCTTTTTCACGGGGCGCACCAGGTTCAGGTGTCAATGAAATACGCAGAGTATCGCCAATACCTTCTTGTAATAGTATGGCTAATGCCGCGGTAGAGGCAACAATGCCTTTGCTACCCATGCCTGCTTCGGTTAAACCTAAATGTAATGGATAATGACACTGCGAAGAAAGATCACGGTAAGCTTGGATTAAATCCTGAACACCACTGAGTTTGCAGGAAATAATAATTTTATCTTCTGCTAAACCATATTCTTGTGCTTTGGCTGCACTGGATAATGCGGATTCAATTAAGGTTTCATGCATGACCTGCTTTAAATCAGCAGGTTGTTCTAATTGACTGTTCTCATCTAATTTTTTTGCTAATAAGACTTGATCTAAAGAACCCCAGTTCACGCCAATTCGCACGGCTTTATCGTACTGACAAGCAAACTTAATCATCTGCGCGAATTTTTCATTGCCTTTTTTACCCTTACCCACATTGCCCGGATTAATACGGTATTTTGCTAAGGCTTGAGCGCATTCAGGTACTGCTTCCAGTAATTTATGCCCATTAAAATGAAAATCACCAATTAAAGGCACATCACAATTCATAGCGTCTAAGCGTTGTCGTATTTCAGCAACTGCCTGAGCAGATTGCATATTATTAACGGTAATACGCACTAATTCTGAGCCTGCTTTATAAAGTTCATACACTTGAGCAACGGTACGAACGATGTCAGCAGTATCGGTATTGGTCATAGATTGCACCACGATCGGGTGATCACTACCCACAAAAACATTACCAACGTTAACGCTGTGGGTAGAATGGCGTGCTGGGAAACTTGATTTATTATTCATATTGTTTAATTTGTACGCGCAATAAGGGATTAATAGGGTTTATATTGTATTTTAGCATTCGCCTAAAAACCATCTCAAACTAAATGATATGGCGTATCTATTGCTCAATTTTTAACACAAAGGGTAGGGATCTACGGATAAAGTCTCTATTTTAATCGATCTATTTTATTGCATTGAAATTGTAAAATTTTTGAGAAAAATGTTTATATTGGCATAAAAAAAGGGGTAGCAATGTTTCTTTGCTACCCCTTTGAAAGCAATCTACCGCTCTCTAGATACTTAATTAACGATTAGCAATAAGGTCATGGATAATAGGCGTTAAAATAATTTCCATGGCAAGACTCATTTTTCCACCGGGAATCACAATCGTATTACGACGTGACATAAAGGAATCATGCAACATGCTTAATAAGTAAGGGAAATCAATACCAAATTTTCTCGGGTGCTTGAAACGGATAACAATTAAACTCTCATCAGCCGTTGGAATATCACGGGCAATAAAAGGGTTAGAGGTATCAACCATCGGTACACGTTGAAAGTTAATATCTGTCTCTGAGAACTGTGGGGTAATATGCTTTACATAATCAGGCATACGACGCAAGATCGTATCAACAATGACTTCAGGATCATAACCACGCTCAGCGTTATCACGGTGAATTTTTTGAATCCACTCAAGGTTGACACTAGGCACAACCCCAACCCCTAAATCAACGTGCTTAGCGGCATCATAACGATTACCTTCATAGTCACCTTGCACCATACCGTGCAAACCTTCGTAGAATAAGATGTCAGTACCTGATTCAACGTCTTCCCACGGTGTGAATTCACCTGAACCTTTTTTACAACCTAAACGGGCATTATGCTCAGCAGCTTCTTCTTCATTATGAAGGTAATAACGCTTTTTACCTAAACCTGACTGACCATAATCACGGAATAATGATTCTAAAGCGAAAAAGTCATTGGTTTCTGGACCAAAGTGACTAAATGATTTATTACCGACTTCTTCTGCTGCTTTAACGGCTGCACCAAATTCAACCCGTGTAAGACTATGAAAACTATCACCTTCAACAACAGCTGGGGTAATATTTTCACGACGGAAAATATTTTCAAAAGCACGTTTAACGTAGGTAGTGCCTGCGCCCGATGAACCCGTAACAACAACAACAGGATGCTTACTAGACATGGAAGACTCCTTAAAACAAGATAAAAAAAGATAGTGATTATGCAGTCGTGCCTGACTGACTACACAATGCTAGAAAATGGATAGACCTGAACCCCTCGGTCATTGTCTTAAAAGTATTTTGCCCTTTTAAGTGTAACTTAAAGCATTCTACCTGAAATTAGGGCTGAAACGAAAATTTAAGCACACAATAATTTTGCTTTTATATTTAAACCTGTAACCAAGTTGAATTAGTCCAATCATGATAAAATATCCGCCATTGTATCGGTGGCTTTTACTAAGGCATCAATCATTGCAGGTTCGCTCGCAGCATGACCCGAGGATGGAATAATTTCAAGTACAGCCGTTTGCCATGCCTGATGTAAATCAAAAGCTTGTTCAATCGGACAAATCATATCGTAACGGGCATGGATAATAATGCCCGGAATATCGGTGAGTTTATCGGCATTACGCACGAGCTGGTTATCACTTAAAAAGTTCTCATTCACAAAATAATGTGCCTCGATACGGGCAATACTGAGCGCATTGTGTAGATCAGTAAAATGATCTAATACTGAATTTTTAGGTATGAGGTTAGCAGTCATCCCTTCCCATGTTGACCAGGCTTTAGCCGCTCGTGAACGGGCAATTTCATTTTTACCTGTCAGAATTTCATGATATGCGGCTAAAAGATTATCTCTTTTATCTTCATCAATGGGTTCAATAAAATGTTGCCAATAGTCAGGGTAAATACGACTTGCCCCTTCTTGATAAAACCAATCAATATCTTTGGGTCGCCCTAAAAAGATACCGCGAACAATCAACGCCGAAACGCGTTTGGGATAAGTCTCTGCATATAATAAGGCTAAGGTTGAACCCCATGATCCTCCAAATACCAGCCATTTTTTGATACCCAATTTTTTACGGATTTTTTCCATATCTTCAAGTAAGTCTTGACTGGTGTTATTGCGTAGTTCTGCATGAGGGGTAGATTGTCCACAGCCACGCTGGTCAAATAAAATAATTCGGTATTTTTTAGGGTCAAAGAAACAACGATGAAACGCTTCACAGCCTGACCCTGGCCCACCATGTAAGAATACGACGGGTATCCCTGTTGCTGTGCCTGACTCTTCAATATATAAACGATGAAGTTCATCAACAGCTAAAAAAAAGTGGTTATTGGCTTTTATGGCAGGGAAGAGTGGCTGCATCGGGCGTGTATCTCCAATTGATATGAGTATGAATATCGGTTAAGAGGCATTATATCAATGAATGTGCAGTGATCGGCAATATTCTGCAAAAATATGATAATCTTGCCTAATCAACTCATTCTTGCTTATTACTAATTAATAAAAGCATGATGTCAAGTCAACAACCCTAGATCTTATCAAGTAGATAAACATGACAGAAAACACTAGTACAAATCAATATTTACCCTTTGAATGTATATCACCTAATTTGTTAAAAAATGCCGATAGTCCTGATGCCCCTTCTCAGAAAGGCACAGGGTTTTTTTGTAGAATTCCACCGTATCAGCACCTTTTTTATGTGACAACTAAAGTGTGTTTAGAAGGTATTGCTGAAGATGATTTAAGCACAGCTTTACAAATTCCTTATCCCGAAGCGCTATTAGATAAAGCAGCTAAAAGAGTTGCAGAACTTAAAGCCGCTGAAGAAAAAAGGGCGGCAGCGCTGAGAGCTGCTAAGGGTGAGGATGCTGAAGATAAAACAGCTAAGGATAAAGAAGCCGAGGCTGAGAATAAAGAAGATGAGGTTAAAGGAGATAAATATGTAAAATTCTCAGCGTGTTTACCCGCTAAGTTTATTCCTCGGATACCCAAGCCTAAAGAAGAACTAAAGCCCGGTGAAAAGCCAGCACCACCGAAAAAGAAAGTTAAAAATGCACCTCCTGAGACCATTCCAGATTTAGAGAATGCAGGGCCTGAAAGATTATTGGTATTTGTTGTCGATGATAAAATTACGGATGTTCAGAAAAAAGCCCTCGAAATGCGCTCTGTAACGCTTTGGTATCAGTTAGGAATTGAAAAAATACATAAACGTTTGTGTGAAGTAAACGATGAAATCCAAGTTATTACTTTTTCAGAAGGATCAGAGACAAGTGACTTTAAGGGTTCTATTAGTGCCTTAGATATTGAAAAAGGTGAATATAATTTTGATAACCCAAATTGGACTGAAAAAGATTATCAAGGTTTACAAGGCGCACCTATTTTTAATCTCAATACTAACGGTGTTACCCCGATTCATGCGGTTATTCTTGGGATTATGTTTAATCTGAGTGATACTAAGGGCGAATTTATATCGATTAATGCCGTCACTGACTTAATTGCAGATTATATTTATAAAAGCTAATCGCTTGGAATAAATGGGCGTATTTATGTTGACTCAAGTTTCTAAATGAAAGTGCTAGAAACTTGAGTGTATCCGTTAAAATAATTGCTCAGGTATTTCTACCCGTTCTGGTGCAGCAGGCGCTGCTCGTTTTGGGGTACTGGTAGAGGACTTGCGATTATTAGAACGTGAATTACGATCATCGTTATTTTTTCTAGATTTACGACGTGACTGTCGTTTTGGTACGAGTACCTCAGGAGAAATATTATTGAAAACCTCAAAGCCTGTTTTGTCTTCTTTATCTGCTGCGACAATACGTGATTTTTGTTCTATTGCGATTTCTTCTTCAACCACATCATCACTATCATCTGAAGCAACTTTACCTGTAATTGCATCTAATTTAACTCGAATTAAACGTTCAGGTTGCTCCCAAGGTTTATCCTCTAGATCCGCTAAGCGATTTTTCATAAAATCAATCCATACAGGTAACGCTGCTGCTGTTGCTGTTTCTCGTTCTCCTAATGGGGCAAGATGATCAAAGCCCATCCAAACAACGACAACTTTTTTAGGCATATAGCCACAAAACCACGCATCTTTTTGATCATTAGTTGTGCCTGTTTTACCAGCAATATCGGCACGTTTTAAAATACGTCCAGCTTTAGCCGCAGTACCAAAATGGGTGACACCCTGCATTAAACCGACGGCTTGAAAATGGGTTTTAGTATTGATAATACGGGTAGCAGGGCGTTCTCTATTGGATAAATCACTGATTGTACTTGGATCTAATTCACAGGCTAAACACGCAACAGGTATTTCAGGTTCAGAAATAATATCACCGACATTATTAGTAATATGACTAATATAATGTCCTGTGACTTTGTAGCCACCATTGGCAAAGGCGGAATATGCACTCGCCATTTCAAATGGCGTTACTAAACCTGTACCCAGTGCTAAGGTTAAATTATGCGGCATATTTTGTTTTCGTAAACCAAATCGTTCTGCAAAGTCTTTCGCGTAAGACACACCAATGCGGCGTAAGAGGCGAATAGAAACTAAGTTACGTGATTTAGCTAAACCCTTAGCTAGACTGGTTGGCCCATAAAAACGCCCTCCATAATTTTCAGGTCGCCAGCGGCTACCGGGAATATGAATAGGTGCATCATTCACCATGCTATTTGGGGTAAAACCTTTTGCTAGTGCAGCTGTATAAATGAAGGGTTTAAAACTAGAACCAGGTTGACGCTCTGCTTGGGTTACACGATTAAATTTACTTAAATAATAGTTAAATCCACCTGATAAGGCATTAACTGCCCCATTAGAAGGATCCATTGAGATTAAAGCACCCGCCACTTTAGGAATTTGCGTAAATTGCCATGTATATTTAGGCTCTGTGGGTTCTGGTTCTATCGCCTCTGTATCGATCGATTCGTTATCAGCAACCTCATTATTTAAATGATTGTTTGCGGGTTTTTTGGGTTTTTTATCAATGGGAATTTGTCTGACTCGAATAATATCGCCTGCTTTTAAGACGCTACTCACCTGAGTCGGGCGTTGTCCACGTCGATCTTCACTGATATAAGTGCGCGCCCAAGCAATATGTTTAGGATTGATCTCAAAAGCTTCACCGTTACGAATTAATATTTGCGCGGAGTTTTTGTCGCTAGCTAACACTAAGGCTGGATATAAACCCGAATAAACAGAATATGTTTTCAGTTTTTTAAGTTGAGCAGCTTGGGTTGTAAACTCATCTAAATTAATCCGTGTTTCTGCACCCCGATAACCATGTCGTCGGCTATAAGAAAGTAGGTGTTTCTGTAGAGTATCATCGGCAACTTTTTGGGCTTCTGCGTCTAAGGTGGTATAAACCCGTAAACCCTGCGTATAAGCTTGATCTTTACCAAACTTTTCGACCATTGCAGAACGCACCATTTCTGCCATATAAGGTGCATTGGTTTCGATGGGAGTGCGATGACGGCGGGCTGAAAGGGCTTCTGCTCGGGCGGTTTTATATTCTTCAGGCGTGATCTTTTGATACTTCAACATCCGCGTCAAAATATAATCACGTCGAATCTTAGCTCGCTCAGGATTAACCAACGGGTTAAAACGAGATGGGGCTTTGGGTAAGCCTGCAATCATGGCACTTTGTGCCAAGCTTAATTGATCAACACTTTTTCCATAATAGGTATAAGCCGCAGCCGCAACACCATAGGAACGATTACCGAGGTAAATTTTATTGAGATAGATTTCTAAAATTTTATTCTTAGTCAGTGTTTGCTCAATCTTAATGGCTAATAGCGCTTCTCGAATTTTTCTTTCTAAAGTTCGCTCTCGACTTAAGTAAGCATTACGCGCTAATTGCATTGTAATGGTACTTGCCCCTTCACGCCGTGAACCTGTACTAACCATTTTGTATAAAGCGCGTACCACACCTTTGCTATCGACACCATGATGCTTATAAAAACGGGCATCTTCAATTGCAATAAAAGCGTCTTGTAAATGCTGTGGAATATCTTTGAGTGTTAAAGGAATGCGTCGTTTTCGACCATATTCAGCAATCAGCCGCTTATCTTTATCATAAATACGCAATGGAATTTGTAATTCGATTTGTGCTATTTCTTCTTTTGAAGGCAAAGTCGGTGTGTAATAGAGGTACAGACTTGCAATACTTAATACGAGTATTAAAACCAGTATAAAAATTGGTGCAATTAAAAAACGAACTACATTTTTTAGAATATTCATCCAGTTGCTATACCTATTATTGAGGGGTTAGACAGTTGTATCTACTGCAAGAAACTATAGCTGAACCCTACGAATATGTACAACTATGCCTTCTGACTAAAATTTATAGACTCAGTAAGTGTTGAGAGGTTGCACTTGATTAATCAATAAACTATCAATAAATTTATTTATGATCATATAATCATAATTAATAATAGGTTCAGTGTTGACTTGTTAAAAATATTATCCGCTCGCATATGACGTAAGTAGCCCGAGGAAGTCTATGTTTTCTTTTATGCCGCCCAAAGTTTTATTGGGTATTGATATTAGTTCAACGGCGGTCAAACTGGTTGAACTCCGTAAAAAAGGTAAAGCGTATAAAGTTGAAACGTATGCGATTGCACCTTTACCTGAAGGGGCTACTTCCGAAGGTTCTTTAGTCAATGCTCGATTGATTGCTAAAGCGATCAAACATGCGGTAAAAAAGAGTCGTACCCGTATTAAACACTGTGCTTTGGCGGTACCCAGCTCCTTAGTAGTGAGTCAAAAAATTCGGGTTCCCAATGATTTAGATCAATATGATCTGGATAGTTTAATTCGTCTAGAAGCCGAACAATATATTCCTTACCCGATTGATGCAGTACAGCTTGATTACAATATTATTGGCACGAGTAAAGATGGTAAACATTTTGATGTGCTTTTAGTGGTGAGTCGATCAGAAAATATCAATTTACGCGTCGATGCGGCAGAATTAGCTGGGTTGAATGTGAAGTTGGTTGATATTGAGTCACATATTCTTGAAAAACTAATGAATCACTTAATGGTTAATCATCACAATGAATTATTAGCGGTACTCGATTATGGTGCAGTGATGACTAAAATTACTTTCTTTAAAAATAGTCAGCTTATTTTTTCGCAAGAATATGCTTTTGGCGGAGAGCAATTAACTTCAGAAATTATGCAACGCTTTGGGCTCAATTTAGACGAGGCGAGACAAGCCAAGCAATCAGGTAATCTGCCTGAAAGCTATATTCCAGAAGTGTTAGAACCCTTTAAGCAACGTATGTCGAAACAGTTGGGACGTTTCTTACAACTGTTTTATGCGGCCACCCATGAGAATCACATTGATCGAATTTTACTGGCGGGAGGCTGTGCATTAATTCCAGGGATCGACGAACAGATTCAAACGGATTTTGATATTCCAACATTGATTGCTAATCCTTTTCTAAATTGTTCTTTGGGGAAAAAAATCGATCCACAATACTTTACCTCTGATATATCCACCTTATTGCATGCGACAGGCTTATCACTACGAGGCATGGATTAATGCCCAATTTTAATCTCTTACCTTGGCGTGAAACACAACGAGAATTAAAGCGTCGTCGTTTTTATTGGCATACAGGGTTAGCTGTGTTAATGAGTATCGCTTTAGCTGCCTTGTTACATTTATATTTGGACGCTCAAATTAACACCCAAAAGCAACGAAATGACTATTTACAGACCGAAATTACCCAGCTTGAGCAGCAAATAAACGCGGTAAAAACCTTAAAATCCAGTCGTAAAGATTTACTTGAACGCATTCAGACCATTGAATATTTACAAGCAATGCGACCTTTGAGTGTGCATCTATTCGATGAAATTGCTAAGACTTTGCCTGATGGTATGTATTTAACCCATTTATTACAAAAACAGAACCATATTCACTTAATGGGTAAAACCCAATCCAATACTCATGTCTCGGAGTATCTAAATCAAATTAAGCAGTCTGATTGGCTTAATTCTAGCAATTTAAAAGCAATTTCCATACAAGATCTACCCCAAAAATCAGCATATTTACGTGATTTTGATTTGCAAGTCACTCTAAAAGTGCATCCTCATCAGACGATGATTGAAACTTTTTTATCTTCTGATGAAGATGAAATAGGGCAGCCATAATGCTGATATCCATTCATGACTCCTTGCAGACCTTAATTGATGATCCAGCCGATACACCGACGGCACTCAAATGGGGCTTAATTGGATTACTCATATTGACCAGCTTCTATTTGAGCTATCAGTGGATGATTGTCGATGATCTGGCTGAATTACAAAGAAAACAACAAAAAGAAGTCTTATTAAAACAGGTTTTTAAGTCCAAACATAAGCAAGCCCACCTATTGCCTTTTTACCGTGTCCAACTGCAAGAAGTAGAAAAGCATTTTGATGAAATCATTCAAGCTTTGCCTAAAAAACCCGAGGTAGCTCATTTGATTCTTGATATTTCTGAGATAGCGGTGACGAATGGCTTAAGTATTCATATGTTTGAACCTAAGGCAGAAGTTGTACAGAAATTTTATATTGAAAAACCGATCTATCTGAAAGTAACAGGGCATTATCACCAATTGGCCTCGTTTGCGAGTGACCTTGCTGTCTTACCCCGTATTGTGAGTTTGCATGATATAGAACTCAAACCGCTTGAAGCGATACCACAAGAATTGACAGAACCCCGCCGATCTGATTCCAATAATGCCAATTTACTTGAAATGCAGGCAATTATAAAAACCTTTCGTTATATTGAGCGGCAAAAGGTGATACAAAAATGAAATTATCTGTGCAGTATTATTGGCTTACCTGTATTGCAACGATGCTTTCTGCTTGTAACAATCAAGCTGACTTAAGTGATTTAAAAGCGTATATCACCGAAATTAAAATACATGCTTCGGGTCAAATAGAAGATTTACCGCCTCGTCAATTTTATCAAGCCTTTGGTTATCCTGAAAATAATAAAGATCCCTTTGACAGTACTGCGATTCAATCTAAAAAAATTAAGGTAGAAGTGCCTAGAGTGAAAGGCATTGTTATTAATTCGCAACGTAAACGAGAATTTTTAGAAAGTTTCTCATTAGAAAGCCTAAAAATGCTGGGTACTATTCAGTATCAACAGCGTCAGTGGGGGCTATTAAAATCGACAGATAATCAAGTTCATCGCGTTAAAGTCGGTGACTATGTGGGCAGTAATCATGGCAAAATTATTAAGATCACTACAGAATATATTCAGTTGCTTGAATTGATTCCCAATGATACAGGGGCGTATAAACAACGTGATAATCAAATTTATCTAGAGTACAACACAAAAAATAAACATACCTCTACCACAGAAAGTAAAGAAAACGCTCGTTTTTTAGAGGATAAATCAACTCCATCAATGCCTAAGCTTGATAAGCAATTGCAAGGTATATCAAAGGAAAAATCGGATAATGCACTATAAACAACCATGGGGTCAGATAATTAGGTTTTTCTTAGTGCTGGTTTTCATTATCATAAATGAACAATATACCTATGCTGTATCGGCTGAGCCTATTTACAGTAGTGATAGCAGTATTATTCCTGAACTTGATGTACCCATAATTACAAATTCTGATATAGATGCTGCTGATTTTGTAGCACAAAAAATACAAGATTCTCACTATCATTCTTTTAAAAATATTGATTTTCGGCGCATGAAAACAGGTGATGCTAAAATTATTTTGACATTACCAGCTCCCAATACCGCAGTTAATATACAAATTATTCAGCAACGTCTACAAATTGATATTGCGGCTAACATAATTAATATGGCTAAAAAACGCCTTAATGTTTTAGATTTCGCCACTTCAGTCACATTTATTGAGGCACAAACGGGCGCAAATAATCATACTCAAATTACCGTACATCAACGGGCTAAAAAAAATGGAATCCACTATCGAGTTCAACGTAATGGTTTAAAATATACGATTATACTCACTGCCAAAAAAAGCCCATCTTCTCAGGTCAAAAAAGCAGTAACACCGTTTCAAGGGGAAAAATTATCATTGAATTTTCAAGATATTGAAGTGCGTGCTGTTTTACAAATATTGGCTGATTTTACTAAACAGAATATTGCTGTCAATGATAGTGTGCAAGGCAGTATCACCCTCAGCTTAAAAGATGTGCCGTGGGATCAAGCATTGGATATTATTCTTAAAACTAAGAATCTTAGTATGCGTAAAAGTGCTGATATACTTTGGATTGCTCCTGCTGAAGAAGTCGCTGCCAAAGAACAATCTATATTAGAAGCAGAACAACGCAAACAAGCCCTAAGACCTCTTATCAGTACGACGATTCGTATTAATTTTGCTAAGGCTAAACATTTAGCCCTGATATTAAAAGAGTCCAAAGGTAACACCTTACTTTCTGTCCGTGGCTCGGTCGCAATGGATGAACGTACTAATACCTTATTAATACAAGATACTGCTTCACAAATTGTTGCGATTAAAAAACTGATTAAAACCCTTGATATACCTGTTAAACAGGTACTCATTGAGTCTCGTATTGTGGTGGCTAATAATGAATTTAGTAAGGATATTGGGGCAAAATTTGGGGTAACTTCGGTACTGAGTAAAAATAATCACCTATTGTCTAGTTCAGGCTCAAGTGCTGCTGCAGCTTCTATTGTGAATAGCAGCAGTGATAATTTACTTCGTGGTAATTCTCTTAATCAAGCCAATATCCCTAATCTCAATGATCGGCTTAGTGTCAATTTACCCACAATCGGTGCAGCAGGTACATTAGGGTTTTCTATTTTATCGAAAGGGTTTTTACTGGATTTAGAGTTATCTGCTCTACAAGCAGAAAGCAGAGGTGAAATTATCGCGACTCCACGGGTGATCACCCTAAACCAAAATACAGCACGAATTGAACAAGGCATTGAAATTCCTTACCAGCAGTCAGATAAGAATGGTACGACCAGTACAGCCTTTAAAAAAGCGGTATTAAGTATGGATGTTACGCCACAAATTACGCCCAATGCTCATATTGTTATTGATCTAAAAGTGCATCAAGATAGTGTTGGACAAGTGTTTGCTAATGTTCCGAGTATTAACACCCGTGCGATACAGACGAAAGTATTGGTTAAAGATGGACAAACTATTGTATTAGGCGGTGTACATGAAGAAACCAGTTTAAAAGGTAATATCAAAGTTCCTGTATTAGGTGATATACCCATGCTAGGACGTTTATTCCGCAAAACACAGCAACAGGATAGTAAACGAGAGCTATTAATTTTTGTAACACCTAAAATTATTTCTAATCTTCAGTAAAATTTTCGTTAGCAAGCTTACAACGAATTGTTGATTGCTTTTTAAACTAACAATAATGTTTTTTGTGTAAATACATCAGTCAGTGGTAATAACGCTACAAAAAATCAAGAAATACGCCTATAGCATTGGAGGTTTTCAGAGACTTAGCCTATAATTCGCTAGAGTGTGAAAGACACTAAACTTAGTATAAAACACCTAAACCACACAAATATAAGGCTTGAAGGAGATAATAATGGCTCTCACAAAAACAATCGTAGGACTTAGCACTGCAACGTTAATGGCAGTATTGATGACAGGTACAGCCAATGCACACGATGGTAGTAATGTTGCTACAGGTCATGCGGATGGTATCTTAAAAGATCGTTGGGGTAACTGCATTGTCTCCAAGTCAGGTAATGAACTTTGTAATAAAGTTGAACCCCCTAAGCAAGTTTGTCGTGATGTTAAAACGTGCCGTACAGTGCCAACAAACATAACGATTAATAAAAGATTAGCAGGTGATACCACCTTTAATTTTGATAAATCAAGCTTAACTGCCGCAGGTTCAGCTGAATTAACGACAATGGTTAGCTCACTCAATGGCGTTAATGTTTCAGGCGTTACTGTTGTTGGTCATACTGATGCTGTCGGTTCAAACGCTTATAACCAAGCTTTATCAGAGCGTCGTTCTAATACCGTTGCTGCTTTCTTAGCATCAAATGGTGTTGCAGCAGGCAAAATCTCTGCAATAGGTAAAGGCGAGAGTGATGCAAAATTCCCAAGCAGCGCATCAAATGCTGAGCGTATGTCTGACCGTCGTGTTGATATCACAGTTAACGGTGTAACGACGGGCAAAGGTGGCGGCAAGCAAGTTTGTTCTGTTAAGAGAGTATGTACAACTGCTCCTGCAGCGAAGAAATAAGTTAGTTAACTGTTTCTTTAATATATAAAGCTCTAAGTAAGGTGTTATTAAATCGATACTAATCAATATAAGTATCTGATTTATAAATAGGCTTGGAGTCTATTTTAAAAAAGGCTAGCATTTGCTAGCCTTTTTTATTGCCTGATTTTAAGTGAATAAATTGCTTGAACAGAGTTTATCATTAGAAATGAGTGACAAAATAAAAACTGCTTCCGCTACAATGCTTTGCCTATTTAAGATGACAGATACTTATTCAATGCTCAAATAATAGAGTCAGCGAGTCTGTCGAAATAGTTAAAATCGTTAATTTGGAGAAATTTCTTATGCCAATTAAAGTGGCAATCCCCCGCGAAACCGCAGAGGGCGAACGACGTGTCGCAATTTCGGCGGATGTTATCAATCGTCTTAGTAAACTTGGCATCGAAACATTTATTGAATCAGGCGCAGGCAAAGCGGCCAATATTGCTGATTCTGCGTATAAAGGTGCCAATTTATTTGAAAGTATGCAGTCTGCTAATCCTGATGCCGATATTATTTGGTGTGTACAAGCACCGACTGAAGAAGAAATTGATAATATTAAGGAAGGCAGCATTCTTATTGGCACATTATTGCCGTATAAATACCCTGAACGGGTTAAAAAATTACAAGCGCGTAATATCACCAGTTTTTCAATGGAATTTGTACCACGGATTAGTCGGGCGCAGTCAATGGATGTGCTATCTTCGCAAGCTTCCATTGCAGGCTATAAAGCCGCAATTATGGGCGCAGATTTATTAGGGCGTTTTTTCCCGATGTTAACCACTGCCGCAGGCACAGTACGTCCTTCTAAAGTGATCGTTATTGGGGTTGGCGTGGCAGGTTTACAAGCGATTGCAACCGCTAAACGTCTAGGCGCAGTCGTTGAAGCCTATGATGTTCGCCCTGAAACTAAACAACAAATCGAATCTTTAGCTGCAAAAGCGATTCAACTTGATATTTCTGCTACAGGTGAAGGCGGTTATGCACGTGAATTAAGTGTGGCTGAGAAACAGCAACAACAAGATGAATTGGCTAGTTATGTTTCTAAAGCGAATGTACTGATTACCACCGCCGCTGTACCGGGTCGTCCTGCTCCCAAAATTGTACCGAACTCAACCGTTGAAATGATGCAAGCGGGTTCAGTGATTATTGATCTTGCAGCTGAAAGTGGTGGTAATACTGATTTAACGCAATCCGGTAAAACCATTAATCATCAAGGCGTGATTATTCATGGGCCTTTGAATGTTGCGAGCCAAGTGCCTGAACATGCAAGTGAAATGTATGCAAAGAATTTATTTAATTTTACTGCCCCAATGGTCGATGAAGCGGGTGAATTAGCGATTGATTTTAAGGATGAAGTGATTGCAGGTGCATTACTGACTCATAATGGTGAAGTTAAAAACACCGCCGTCAGTGACTTTATCGATACACTGACCGATCAGGACACAGACCAAGATCAAAAAGGAGAGAACTAATGGTTATTGAAGGATTTGTTGCACTATATATTTTTATGCTAGCTGCATTTACAGGCTATGAAATTATTTCTAAAGTTCCTGTTATTTTGCATACCCCACTTATGTCAGGATCTAACTTTGTACACGGTATTGTATTAGTCGGAGCGATGATTGCAGTCGGTCATGCCGATGGTTTTTGGCAATCTGCGATTGCATTTATTGCCGTTGTATTGGCAGCAGGTAATGCCGTTGGTGGTTATGTGGTCACTGAGCGTATGTTAGAAATGTTTACAAGTAGTAAAAAGGACAAATGATAATGGAAACGTTTATTAATTTAATCTACTTAATTGCCGCTGCTTTATTTATTCTTGGCTTAAAAAGAATGAGTTCACCCGTTACCGCGCGTGACGGAATTGTATGGGCGGGTGTCGGTATGGTCTTAGCGACCGTCGTCACCTTTATTCACCCTGCGGGCAGTGAAGATTTCAGTCGTTTTTTCCTAATTAATATTGCTGCCATTACGATTGGTGGTGGTATTGCTTGGGTGACAGGCAAGAAAGTCAAAATGACCGATATGCCACAAATGATTGCCCTTTATAACGGTATGGGGGGGGGTGCAGCCGCCGCTATTTCTGCGGTTATTTTGATTCAACAAGAATACAGTCACGATATTATTATCCAAAGCATGGCGGTACTGGGTGCATTGATTGGTAGTATGGCATTTTCGGGTTCACTGATTGCTTATGCCAAATTGCAAGGCATTATGCGTAAAACCTATCGCTTTGAAAATCAGCAATTAGTCAATGGACTGACTTTTTTAGTCGTTATTCTTTTAGGGATTAATTTAGCGATCTCGGGCAGTGACTATAGTATGTTCGGCCTGTTTCTATTCTTTGTATTAGCGTTAGCGTTTGGTGTTATGTCTACAGCCCCGATTGGTGGTGCAGATATGCCCGTGGTTATTTCGCTTTACAATGCTTTTACAGGTTTAGCAGTTGGCTTAGAAGGGTATGTATTAGGCATCCCCGCCATGATGATCGCGGGTATCGTGGTGGGTTCAGCAGGGACTCTGCTCACTCAACTAATGGCAAAAGCGATGAATCGCCCCATTTCTAATGTCTTATTTAGTAATTTTGGTGATAGTAGTGGTGAAGCACAGGAAGTAACGGGTTCAATGAAAGAAATTGAAGCCTCTGATGCCGCTATTCAAATGGCGTTTGCAAGTAAAGTCTTAATTATTCCCGGTTACGGTATGGCCGTCGCGCAAGCTCAGCATAAAATTTGGGAAATGACTAAATTGCTACAAGAACGCGGTGTAGAAGTTAAATTTGCGATTCACCCTGTAGCAGGACGGATGCCCGGACATATGAATGTTTTACTTGCTGAAGCGGGTGTTCCTTACGATATTATTGCTGATTTGGATGAAATCAATGAGGAATTTAAAAATACCGATGTGGCTTTAGTCATTGGTGCAAATGATGTCGTGAATCCTGCTGCCCGTAATGATAAAAATAGTCCTATCTATGGTATGCCGATTCTAAATGCGGATTATGCTAGCAATGTTATTGTGATGAAACGGGGTAAAGGCAAAGGTTTCTCAGGGATTGAAAACCATCTTTTCTTTGAAGAAAATACCCGTATGCTATACGGTGATGCACAAGCAAGTGCGAATAAACTGGTTGCAACCATTAAAGAGTTGTAAGGGCGCAGTTTATACAAACTGGGTAGTTATCCTAATTAAGGCTTTCTACCCACATGCTTAAAATACATATTTCATAATCAAAAATTTCCGACGCTAGCGTGTCTTTAAGTTCAGATTGACAGCATCAATCATCACGTAGCTAGGCTATGTTGATTAATAATCCACTATTAAATAGAGTCTAATTTCGTGACACAATATATTGACAGCAATGAAAAATTGCAGGAAATCAGTGATATTCTCAAAACACAGGACTGGATTGCATTGGATACCGAATTTATTCGGGAACGTAATTATTATCCTAAGTTGTGTTTAATTCAGGTCGCAGCAGGAGATATTCTTGCTTATATTGATCCACTTTGCATTAGTAATTTATCACCTTTCTTTGACATTCTTGTTGACCCAAAGATTACCAAGGTTCTCCATGCAGCTTATCAAGATTTAGAAATTTTTTACCAATTAATGGGGACTGTTCCCAGTCCTATTTTTGATACACAGCCTGCGGCCTCTGTATTAGGAATTGGTGATCAGATGGGCTATGCACGCTTAGTGGAAAGCCTATTAGAGGTTAGTTTAGAAAAATCACAAACCCGTACTGATTGGTCACGTCGTCCGCTCAATGAACAACAAATTGATTATGCCATTGATGATGTGCGTTACTTACAGAAAATTTATCCCATCATGTTGCAGCAATTACAAGATCAACAACGTTTAGAATGGTTAGAAAATGATTTTGCTCGTATTGCGACAGAATCGACTTATGCGATTGATATTAATGAAGCATGGAAACGTGTTAAAGGTAAACAGTATCTCAAAGGGCAGCAATTAGCTATTTTGCAAAAAGTGTCCGCATGGCGTGAGCAAATGGCGATGGAGAAAGATAAACCGCGCCGTTGGGTACTCAGTGATGATGTCTTATTAGATTTAGCACGCCACAACATTACCGATAGTAAACAAATAAAAGCCATTCGTGGTCTTAAAGTCACGCATGTTAAACATTACTTTGATGACTGGCTTGCGATTATAGAAGAAGCCCGAAAACTACCTAAAGAAGAATGGCCTAAACTACCGATTAAACAAAAATTGACGATTAACCAAGAAATGTTAATTGATATATTAATGATGTTGGTTAAATATCAAGCCAAAAAATATCATATCAGCACCATTGCGATTAGTAACCGAAAATCTATTATTCAGATGGTTACAGAAGGGCGCGATTATTTCTCAGAAGATTGGCGTGGCAATTTACTTAATAATTTATTTAAAGATGTTATCTCGGGAAAGAAAACCGTTTATGTACATCAGGATAAAGTGATGGTAGTTCAGGTTAAGCAAACGCAAGAGATAGCGTTAAAAACTGAAAGTGAGTAATGCTAAACTGTTTTGTTTCGCCAGTGCCGTTTGATAATTTTGTTTTATCTGATCAATATTAGGATGCCCATTAGGAAAGTTCTTTTCTAAAATGGCAATGGCGCGCTGATACAAAGGATTAGCTTTGCTTGATATGCCTTGTGCTTCATACAGTAAAGCTAAATTATTCAAGCTAATAGCAATAGTAGGATGTTCTTTACCTAATAATTTCTCATATATCGAAAGTGATTGCTGATATAAGGGAGAAGACTTTTTATAATCACCTGTTACCCGATAAAGTTCTGCTAAATTATTAAGCGTAATCGCAATAGAAATATGTTCTTTATTGAATACTTTCTGATAAATAGCTAAAGACTGTTTATATAAAGGTAAAGCACTTTGATAATCTTCTTGTTGTTGATAAATACTAGCTAAATTACTCAGTGTCATGGCGACTTTAGGATGATTATCACCTAATACTTGTTTAGAAATTAAAAGCGACTGTTGATATAACGGCAATGCTTGCACGTAATCACCTCTCTCCTCGTATTGCAAAGCTAGATTATTAAACAAGGTGGCTAATTCAGATTGACCTTTTAAATTATTATTTATATGAATGCTATCTGTATGAATAGACTCTATTGCTAAACCATTATAGGGGATTAATAAAAGCAATAGCCATGTTGATATAAAACGGGTAATAGTTAGCATCACAAACTCCAATTCTTAATAAATATTGAAGCAGTGTTACATAGGAAACCTTGACAAAAGGTGAGTGTGATTTACCAATATTAAGGTAATTATGGGTTTAAGTATCGATCACCGTATGGCTATCGATGATCCAGCTAGTTTCAGCCCGATCTCGAAACTATAAATTCTTAATGCGCTTGAACATACTAGTTTTTCCTCTTTATAAGAAGTCTTTTAATACCAATTTTTCTAGTTCTTTTGGTGTTTTAATACCCGTATCATTAGTAATAAATATCTCTGTATTTCCCTCTATAGCAGATGCTACTTGTATTGAGTCTGGTGTTTTCATTTTTGAAAATGTTGCTCTCAAAAATGCTGTTTTTAAATAAACTTCCTGTGTTGTAGGTATAAGCGTAATAAAATCTTTATTCTTCAAAGCTTCTGTGTATAACCTAATTAGATTTTTATCATTCTTTTTAAATGGCATCACCATTATTTCAGCAATTGTTATTTCTCCCGTAAAAAGGATAATTTCACCATTATCTATGCAATCAGCAATTTCTTGTATTATGTGACGATACTCAGGGAACCCCTCAAAGAGATATATCAGAATATTTGTGTCTACATATACCCTTTTTCCAACTAAGTGGCTTTTTATTGCCATGATTTTCGTTCTTTTAAAATGAAGTTATCAACATCTTCTACAGAAGAAAAAAGTCCTTTTGCAGCACCAACATAAGAAGATGCTGTTCTTTTTTTAGGGGACGATAATTTCTTTGTTATATCTTCATAAACCTGTTTCATTTTGTGATATTCATGTGATGGGACGATAACAAAAACTTCTTTTGCATGTTTTGTTATAGAAATTGGCTCTCGAATAGCATTTGTGACCAATTCACCAAAACTTTTTTGTGCCTGTGTGCTAGATATTGTTCTCATCAGTACGAACTCCATAAATATATATAATCAGGATTACTATACATAAAATACGGATTATTTTATAGTGCTTTTATCATTTGAACTGATTGATTTTTAACTACGAGATTAATGGTTTGTGAAATTCTAACGAGACTGTAGAAAAACCTAAACATACCCTATTTCTCAATAAAAACAGTCATTTTCAAAAAATCTATTTTTTGGTACGTCCAGCATGGGCGTGAACTAATGAGGTGAAAGTCCTCTGTAGGAGAACCTACCTCTCGCTGTGATAGTGAAGATGATAACGACTAGCCGACGGCAACTGCAAGTCCGCGATGATCTAGATCGGTTTCTAGAAAACAAGCAGTACCCTTTTGTACGGTATGCTGATGACTTTGTTATTAGCGTTAAAACCTTAAAAGAAGGTCAACGTATTATGCAGGAAGTGACCGATTTTCTCCGACCCCTCAAACTCCCGATCAACGAAGAGAAGAGCCAAATAGTCCGCCAGTCACAGCTCACCTTTTTAGGTTATTCCTTTCGAGGACGTTTCCTATACGATAGGGTTAGAGAGAAACTAGCCCTTACCTGATTTAGGCTATGTTATTGCTTTTCCATTGAATATTTATTTTTCTCTGGTTTAATATACAATCGCGTAAATATAAATTAATTAGACTTTGATAAGGTACACCTGATTCAATAGACATTTCCTTGAAATAATTAATTATATCTTCACTCAGCCTCATTGTTACTGACTTTTTTAGTTTAGAAGCATATGGATTTTTTCGTGACTGAAGTTTTGATAAGTCATATTCTTGTTTCATAATGCATCACCTTGGTAAAATTTCTTTTCGTTCTTCGTTGCTTTCCTTGCTGAAATAATTCTAAGAATGTCACCTAATTGCCTTTCACAATGACAAACCATAAGTATTCTAGATTGATTACTTACACCTAAAATTAAGAAACGCTCTTCTTCTAGGACAGAATGCTCTTTGTCATAAAACTGTACAGCATAGTCATCATAGAAGACGGTTGATGCTTCTTCAAAAGAAACACCATGTTTACTGACGTTTTTTAATTCTTTGGTTTTATCCCATTCAAATTTAATCATACATACATTGTATGGAATGTTATCATAATGTCAATTATTTTCATAAATTTAACACTTAGTAACTACAAAGATAATCAGATTAGTCCTATCAAACAAAATCTGAAAACCATCCCAATAAACCTTTAGCTACACTTTGAAATCCATGAAATATTGTAAATTTTGCAGATCCCCCAGATAAAATGGTTACTATTAAATCAACAGGAAGCAGTAGAATGGAAAGAACAAAGCTTAAAATTGATAACGGAAGAATTATTAAAATAAATACTATAGCAGCAATTCCCGTTATGAAAAAAATTATTTAGGAAGTCATCATTATAGGGTTTTTGAGCAAAAAACGCACAGAATGAAATCTCAGTAAATTCTGAATATTAGAAATAAATTTAGTATCAATTAGGTTAACGTTAATAAAATATAAAGCACATTTTTTAATGACTATGATGTATCTATAAAATTAGGATTT
>WFRR01000008.1 GCA_015486375.1 Thiotrichaceae bacterium | reverse complement strand
TGTTATTGGTGGGATAAAACGTTTTAGATGTATCAGTGACCGATATAGAAATCATATTGATGAACTTAAAGATTTATTTATTTTTCTCTCTGCTGGATTGTGGAATCTTAATGTGGTTTGTAGAGAATGATTCAAAAAAACAACTCTACTATTCCCATCATATGGGAATATATATACTATTTCTTCTTTTTTATCGATATTTTTTAAAGATGATCCATGACCAGAAAAATAGAAAAGTATTGTATCATCTTTTTTTGCAAGATTAGATACCTTATTAATTACACTAAGGATTTCTTTTTTAGTAGCTTTTTCACCTACAAGGCTATATTTGTAAATATTTCTTTTATAAAAAGAAGAAAAAGAAATAGCTATATCTTCTGAATCTTTTTCAGCATAGTTTAGTGATTTTATCCCTTTATCTATATAGTTATTAATACCTATACTAATTATAAAAGTATTATTTTCACCTTCTTGTTTTCTTAAAAAGAATTTTTTATAATTTTTCTTATTGAAAGAAAAATTATAGTTTTGGTTATTCCCAACCAGTAAAGGAGTACGGCTAATATTTTTATTTATCAAGATGTCTTGTGTGCTACCTAGCTTCTTATATGAACCGTTTCTTAATTCTAGTGCATGAAAGAATTTTTTTCTAATTTAAAAAGCTCAAAACTGGAATGACTTTTACTAGATAATCCCATTGATTTCAATTGATATGCTTTATCCATATGTTTCTTGTAACTCTCTAAATCTTCTTTTGAATTACTTTTCTTGTATTGCTGATAATAAATATCTGCTAATATTTTATGAGTAAAAGAAGTAGGAACTAAGGAGAGTGACTTATTGAGGTATTTGATAGCAAGACGGGGCTTGAGTCGTGAGATTCGAGGTAAGTCTTCGGACTGAATAGGTGATTAGGCTACATTCTTTGAGAACGCCGTTGTTTAAGTGATGACACCCGTGGATGCCTCCCAAGTCTACGGCTCTGTCTCCCTGTATTAAAAGACCTCAACGGGTCGGTGTGCAGGGATTGACAAGCTTTTACAACATTGCCGATGGGAATCAACCTTGCAAGAGGAATCGTTCAATGTTAACGATTAAATTGAGAGATTTAAAAATGAAAGTTTTTGTATCAAACAAACAGGGCGAAACATTAATGCCATGCAGTCCAAGAAAAGCAAGAATATTGCTTGAGGGTGGCAAGGCTGACGTGGTTAAACGTAATCCATTTGCCATCCAGCTCGTTCATGGCTCAACAGGCTATAAGCAGAACTTAACTTTGGGTGTCGATACAGGACACAACGAAGTCGGTCTAAGTGTTGTTTCTGAAACCAAGGAAGTTTTTTCAGCCGTCGCCAAAATGCGGAATGACATAGCTAAAAAGATGGACACAAGACGCATGTACAGGCGGCAGAAGCGGAACCAATTACGTTACAGAAAACCGCGCTTTTTAAATCGCGCTGCCAGCAGAAGAAAAGGACGTTTAGCCCCCTCAGTCCAATGGAAGGTTGACGCTCACATCCGATTAATTAATCAACTTAAAGCCTTATTACCGATAACGAAAGTCGTGTTAGAAACAGGCACATTTGATATGGCAAAGATGAAGAATCCAGAAATCACGAACGCGCAATATCAGCAAGGGGTTCAATATGGGTTTGAGAATGTTAAGGCTTATGTGTTAAGTCGGGACAGATACCAGTGTCAATGCAAAAAGAAAGGCTGTAGCAACAAATTACAGGTACATCATATTAAGTTTCGTTCTAAGGGTGGGTCTGATGCGCCCAATAATCTGATTACGTTGTGTGAAAAGCATCACAAGGCATTGCACGCGGGAAAATTTGAGTTGAATGTTAAATCTCACAAAAGTCTTAAATCCGCGACGACCATGAATATTATCCGTCGTCGATTATTACGCTATTTCCCAGAAGCGATTGAGACCTTTGGGTACATCACTAAAGCGAACCGTTACCAGCATACTATTGAAAAAACACATTCAAATGATGCGTTTGTTATTGCAGGGGGTTCACATCAGAAAAGAGCAAAGGAAAGAATCATCCGCTTTAAACGAAAAAATAACCGTTCATTACAAAAGAACCGAAACGGCTATGCACCTGCTATTCGCAAACAGCGATACGCCATTCAACCCAAAGATTTAGTTAGGTTTGAAGGGAATCAATATCAGGCAGTGGGTATGCAAAACAAAGGGGCTTACCTAAAAATGACAGATGGAGTGAAGGCCGTCGTTAAGTCCGTGAAAAAAATTGAAATCGTATTTCATCAAAAAGGGGTAATTTACGCATGAGCGCTGATTATAGGACATTGAAGAACAAGGCTAAGAAGTGGCAATTCATCCCCTCAGCTAAAGACAGAGGGGTTTTCTTGCCACCTTTTTATAAAAAATCTATCCTAAGCTTAACGTTGTCCTGCTTTATATTATTGCAGCTGTTTTATTCCACATCCGTTAGTGCTGCATCCGCTTTATCCAGTAATGATATTGCTAGCTTACGGCAATATATTACTGATTCTGTGTCCAGAAACCATATTTCTGGAGCAACCTTAGCGATTGCGTCAGAGAATCAAACCCTACTATTAGAAGCATTTGGTAAACGTAATGTAACAAATAATACCGATATGACAACGGATACACTGTTTCATATTGCATCAACGAATAAAGCGATTACCTCTTTTTTAATTGGTATTTTAGTCGATGAAGGGGTTTTAACATGGGATACTAAAGCCATTGATATTTATCCTAGTTTCACTTTATCGAATCAAAGCTATGCCAATCAAATCACCATTCGACAGTTATTGGATATGAGCAGTGGTTTACCCAAAGATATTAGTGCTGTTTTCGATAATGAGGCCGCTCGTTTTATTTTAGAAGGCTTAGGAAATACCGCTTTACTCGCGGCACCGGGTGAACAATATCAATACAGTAATATCGGTATTTCGATGGCGGCTTACCTTGCGGTATTAGCTAAAACCAAAGCAGATAATGGCACGATTATTGAAACTGATTTAGATAATTTACATGCTGGCTATGAAAAATTATTACGGGAAAAAGTGTTAGTTCCTTTAGGCATGAGTGATGCTTATCTTTATATTGATGATGCTCGTAATACAGGCAAAATGGCAAATTCTCACCATCTAGACAATGATACTTTTGTTGTTTCTGAATCAACCGATCAACGCGTAGATAATATGGCACCAGCAGGAGGATTAAAAACATCAGCTAACAGTTTATTACGTTATATGATCACTGAAATGCAAATCGGGTAAAAGCGGGTTTCTCTCCCGCTCTCCCCACAACACCCCGCATGCGGCTCCGCACGGGGCGTTTCGCCTACCCTAATCCAATAGGGGAACTTTCGTTCAGAAGCTCGTTTCCGATTTTACCGCCCAATAATTTCTTATTAGAG
>WFRR01000007.1 GCA_015486375.1 Thiotrichaceae bacterium | reverse complement strand
GTACGCAACAATGCCAAGAATTAGAAAGATCATTGTTACCCCGAGCGGGTGATTATTCTCAAGCACTCCTCGATACATTGGGTAAACGACTCCTCAATAGCACTGATCCACTCAAAAACCCTATGGCCTATATCTCCAGTTTGGTGAGTAAATTAGAAACAGGGACATTAGATTTACAGTCTTTTCTTAGCAATACTGAATTAGCAGCAAGGGCAGAAGCGAAAATTGCCCAACAAAAATCCGAAAAACATGAACAATTACAACAACAAATAGATCAATTCACACAGGATTATTTAGCCGAATACGAGGTTTATAAGCCGACTCATGCCAAAATTGAGCAAGCGGTAAAAGAGACAGGTTTAAACTATTGGGAAGCCGCTAAAAAGCTAGCACTCGTTGAAACTATCACCTCCATATTGAATAAATTGGATCGTTTACAGAATGAAGTCAAGTGTTTAGAAGCGGAACAAGAAAAGCTAAAAATATAGGTAAAGCAACTTGTTGGCGTTGTTATTGTTGCAAACATTGCTGCATGACTGCAACAACGTTTGTACATTAATTACCCATAAATTTGATCAGGCAACCAAGTGATTAACTCTGGCCATATGGAAAGCAATAATAAAGTAAATAACTGAATAATAATAAAAGGAATAACACCTTTATAAATATCCGTAGTTTTAACTGTTTTCGGTGCAACCCCTCGCAGATAGAACAGCGCGAAACCAAACGGTGGTGTAAGAAATGAAGTTTGTAAGTTAATTGCGATCATAATGCCTAACCAAATAGGGTCAATGCCCATCATTAGCAAAATCGGGGCAACAATAGGCACAACAACAAAGGTGATTTCAATAAAATCTAATATAAAGCCTAATACAAAAATTACCAACATCACGACTAGAACAGCCGTAAATGTACCACCCGGTAAAGCAGATAATAAGGCGTGAATCTGTTCATCCCCACCAAAACCTCTAAATACCAGTGAAAATAACGATGCACCGATAAGAATTAAAAAGACCATACTGGTGACACGGACTGTATTTTCCAATACTTGCTGTAAACGAGCTAAACTCAGCCGTCGCTTCAATAGTGCTAATAAGACAGAACCGACTGCACCCACCGAAGCCGCTTCAGTAATATTAGCGATTCCTGCTAAAATTGAGCCTAAAACAGCCACGATTAGAAACAAAGGTGGAAATAATGCTCCTAGCAAAGTACTTATCTTGCGGGTTTGACGTTCTTCAATAGAAATAGCAGGCATGGTTTCTGGTTTGAGCCACCCCATTAAAACTAAATAGACTAAATACATCCCCACTAGCATTAAGCCCGGAATCACTGCACCTGCAAATAAATCACCAACTGATATGGTTTCAGGGGAGAAAATACCTTGAGATAATTGTGCTTGTTGAAAAGCCGCTGAGATTTGATCACCTAATAGCACAAGTACAATCGAAGGGGGAATAATTTGTCCCAATGTGCCTGACGCACAGATCGTACCGCAAGCTAAAGAGGGGCTATAGCCACGCTTTAACATCACGGGTAATGACATTAATCCCATTGTCACCACCGTTGCACCCACAATACCCGTACTCGCAGCCAGTAACATACCGACTAAAATAACAGATAAACCTAAACCACCCCGCATGGCTCCAAACAGAGCTGACATTGCATCGAGTAATTCTTCAGCAATTTTAGAACGCTCTAACATAATGCCCATAAATACAAACAGCGGCACAGCTAAGAGGGTTTGATTACTCATAATGCCATTAAGACGTTCAGGAATTGCGGATAAAATTGGATCAAAACTACCTGTTAAGGTGCCAATACCTGCAAAAATTAATGCAACGCCTGCAAGGCTAAAGGCAACGGGATAGCCCAACATTAATACAATAATGACACTCATAAAAAGTAATAAGGGCATGATGTCCATTATTGTTCTCCTTTAGCGGAGAGCTGATTCAGTGCATGAATAAGGCTTGAAAGTGCTTGTAGTAATAATAGAACTGCCATCAGAGGTATTAAGCTTTTTAGGATAAATACTAAGGGTAAGCCGCCTGCTTCCCGTGAACCCTCTAAATTTTTCCATGAATCCAGTACATAATCGCTGCTAACCCATACAATAAAAATACACACGGGAATTAATAAGAATAATGCCCCGAAAATATTAATAAAGGCTTGTTTTCTAGCGGTAAGATTATGATAAAAAATATCTACGCGCACATGCTGATCGTGTTTCAATGTATAGGCTGCTCCTAACATAAAGATCATGGCATGAAAGTACAAAGCCGATTCATATAAGGCAATTGAGTAAAACTGAGTAAAACCATATCGAAAAATAACCACCGTAAAAGTGATCATTACAGTTGCAAATACTGACCATGCAGCTATTTTTCCTAGCCATTCATTGAGTAAATCAATACCCTCTGCCAAGGCATTTAAAGACATTGTGGCATCATCCTAATTAAATAAAAAGCATAGCACGCTATAATTGATCGATAAGTATTTTATGGAAGAATAAAAACAATGAGTCGATTACTGCGCTCTGGCGCAATTTTTAGTGCAATGACAATGATTTCACGGGTTTTAGGTTTAGTCCGTGATGCTGTTTTTGCGCGTTATTTTCCTGTCGATGGTGCGTATGAAGCTTTTCTAGTCGCTTTTCGGATTCCTAATTTACTCCGCCGTTTGGTCGCAGAAGGGGCGTTTTCTCTCGCCTTTGTACCTGTGTTATCAGAATATAAAAAGAAACGTACTCCAGAAGAATTAAAAGATTTAATCGACCATGTCGCAGGAACATTAGGCATAATTTTATTAGTCATTAGTGTTATTGGTATTGTTGCCTCGCCGCTCATTATTTCTGGTTTTGCCGCAGGATTTGAGGACAAAGCGGGTGCAAGACCTGAGTTAGCGGTTGATCTATTACGTATTACCTTTCCTTATATTTTATTTATTTCCTTATCTGCCCTAATAGCAGGTATTTTAAATACTTTCCACAATTTTGCGATTCCTTCATTAACCCCTGTATTACTGAATATTGTCTTGATTGCCAGTGCTATTTGGGCAGCCCCTTTATTTGCTGACCCTGTGACTGCCTTGGCTTGGGGTGTATTACTTGGCGGTATTGTACAGCTCGCGTTTCAACTACCTTTTGTACATCGCTTAGGCTTATTACCCAAACCTAAATTTAAACGCGGACATAAAGGGGTTAAAAAAATTATGAAGTTGATGGCTCCTGCGATTGTCGGTTCTTCCGCTGCACAAATTAATTTATTACTGAATACCTTTATCGCTTCCTTTCTTGCCGTTGGCAGTATGGGCTGGCTGTATTATTCAGATCGCTTTGTGGAATTACCCTTAGCATTGTTTGGGGTAGCAATTGGTACGGTTATTTTGCCTAAATTGTCCCAAGATTATGCCGATAGTAATGTAGCGCAAGGTGAAAGTGGCTTTTCTAAAACCCTAGATTGGGCGATGCGTTTAGGCATGCTGATTGCGCTGCCTGCCACAGTCGGTCTAGTGATATTAGCGATGCCAATATTGGCTACTGTGATTGGTTATGGTGCTTTTACATGGCAAGATGTACAAATGTCTACACTCAGCTTAATGACCTATGCATTAGGCTTACCCGCTTTTATTCTAGTTAAGATATTGGCACCGGGGTTTTATTCACGTCAAGATACAAAAACGCCCGTGAAGATTGGCTTAATTGCGATTGCAGCCAATATGTTACTCAATGTCGCCATTGTTTTGCCGTGGTTTATGGGAGGTTATGCAGGCGCACATGCAGGATTAGCTCTATCAACCGCGCTAGCCGCTTATATCAATGCAGGTTTGCTCCTGTATCTACTGCGTAAAAAAGCTATTTTTCAAATGCAAAAGGGATGGATACTCTATTTAGTTAAAATATTACTGGCAACAGGATTAATGGCAGGCGCAATGATCTTTTTAATACCCAATCCTAGCTGGTGGCAGCAGGCAGAGGCATTAGATAAAGTTTTGTGGTTATTGGGTTTAATTATATTGGCACTCACAAGCTTTTTTGTAAGCTTGTATATACTGCGTCTCAATGTCAGGCAATTATTGCGACATTAAGTAATCATTCAAAATCCAAAAAATGACGATGTTAAGCATGAGTAGAAAGATGAGGTCAATTGACCTCACCTATTCAAGTGTCTAGCCTTTCATCATATCGAAGAATTCTTGATTGGTGCGTGTCTTAGTTAAACGATCTAGTAAGAATTCCATTCCTTCAATTTCATTCATTGGATGTAAGAACTTACGCAATACCCAAAGAATCTTAAGTTCTTCACGGGTTGTCAGTAGTTCTTCACGGCGCGTACCTGAACGATTGACATGAATGGCAGGGAATACACGTTTTTCTGCAATCTTACGATTTAAATGCACTTCCATATTACCTGTGCCTTTAAATTCTTCGTAGATGACCTCATCCATACGTGAGCCTGTATCAATCAAAGCTGTGGCGAGAATGGTTAAACTACCGCCTTCTTCAATATTTCGGGCTGCACCAAAGAAACGCTTTGGACGGTGTAAAGCATTAGCATCAACACCACCTGTTAGTACTTTACCTGATGAGGGAATGACGGTGTTATAAGCACGGGCTAAACGCGTGATGGAGTCTAATAAAATAACTACATCTTGTTTATGTTCCACCAAGCGTTTGGCTTTTTCGATTGCCATTTCAGCCACTTGGATATGACGCGTCGCAGGTTCATCAAAGGTTGAAGATAAGACTTCACCTTGTACCATACGGGACATTTCGGTGACTTCTTCAGGACGTTCATCAATCAGTAATACCATTAAATAGGCATCAGGGTAATTAGAACTAATACTCTGAGCGATGTTTTGCAACATCATGGTTTTACCCGCTTTGGGCGGTGCAATAATTAAACCCCGTTGTCCCTTACCAATCGGCGAGACAATATCAATAATGCGAGCAGTAATATCTTCAGTACTGCCATTACCTCGCTCCATAAACATACGTTCATCAGGGTGTAGAGGGGTTAAGTTTTCAAATAAAATTTTGTGACGGGCATTTTCAGGTGCTTCAAAGTTAATTTGATCGACTTTTAAGAGGGCAAAATAACGTTCATTGTCTTTAGGTGGTCTAATTTTACCACTGACAGTATCACCTGTTCTTAGGCTAAAGCGACGAATTTGGCTGGGCGAAACATAAAGGTCGTCCGCCCCTGCGACATAGTTGCTGTCTTGTGAGCGTAGGAAACCAAAACCATCTTGTAAGATTTCTAGCGTACCGCCGCCATAAATTGCCTCGCCTGTTCGGGCATGGTTTTTGAGGATTGCAAAAATAACTTCCTCTTTACGTACACGGGATAAGTTGTCGATACCCATGGACTTAGCAAGTTTATAAATTTCAGCAGTTGAGTTTTTCTTAAGTTCAGAAAGATTCATAAATAGTAATATAGAAAAAGAATTTTAAATAACGGGTACAGTAATTTGTACAATCCATTGGACATCAATAACGTGAAACAAGTAGAGAGGTGTTAAACCAAAGGAAACATCGGATGTTGTGGAGTCAAAATAACATTAACTCACGAACTTGTTGGTAAAGCTAGCATGATGAAAACACTACGTCCAGCCTTTACATAACCATCAGTGATAAAAGGTCAATGTTATAGGATAACGTTGACCTTGGTAAGAGGTTATTTTAAATATTTTGATCAATAAAAGCGGTTAACTGCGATTTATTCAATGCACCTACCTTTGTTGCTTCTACATTACCATTCTTAAATAACATTAAGGTTGGAATACCACGCACGCCATATTTGGGTGCAGTTCCTGAATTTTCATCAATATTGATTTTAGCAACCTTTAATTTACCTGCATATTCAACCGCAATATCGTTTAATATCGGTGCAATCATCTTACACGGACCACACCATTCTGCCCAATAGTCTACCAATACAGGCATTGAACATTGTAAAACTTCCGCTTCAAAAGCATCATCCGTTAACTTAACGATTTGATCACTCACTCTTTTTTCTCCATGATTTTATTTCCATAATTAAGCCCGCACATTGTGCCATACTCAGGGTGACCCCATGATAATTTTGCGCCCGACCTATTTTCTTCAGTCAGGATAGTATAACAAATTATCGATTACGAACAGCAGCTATAAAAAACTCTAAGAGACAACAACATGCGCTTCAAGGCTCAGAATATTATCCTCATCTTTCTCGCACTGCTTGTGCCACAGCTCCATGCAGGCTTACCCAATGCATTTAACGCCAGTTACAGTGTTGAAAAGTCTGGACTCGCACTTGGTACTATGCAGTCTAGTCTAAAATATACTGGTAAGCAGTATTCTTATCATAAAATTACTAAAGCAACAGGGCTAGCCGCACTATTGAGTGGTGATCGCCTAACCGAAAACAGTGATGGTAAAATTCAAGCAGGTCGATTGGTTTCCAATCGCTATCTTCGCCATCATAAAAATAAAAAGAAAAATAAAAGAGATCAATTTAGTTTTACCAATCGTACCACCGTTAAAGGACGTTACGACAATCAAAGTTATAACCTAAATGTACCCAATAAAACAACCGATCCAACTTTATTAGAATTGCAATTAATGCAAGACTTTGCAGAAAATCGTCGCTATAAACAATATACGGTGGTCGATAGAGGACAGATTAAGCATTATAGCTTTAAAAATTTAGGTACGGTTACATTGAAGTTACTTGATAAAGCTTATGTATGTGAAAAGGTACGTATTTCTCGTAGTAATAGTCATACTAAAACCACACTTTGGTTAGCCAAGAAACTTAATTATTTCCCTGTACGGATTCAACACGATGATGATGGCGATATTCTCGAAGCTAAATTAACCTCGTATACCTCACATTAAAGAAAAATTAAAAATAGAGATACAAAAAAGCCTTGCACAGACTCTCATGTGCAAGGCTTTTTTAGGCTTTACAACATATTGTAACCACGTTCTTCGTGGTCAATAATGTCAAGACCTTGTGCTTCTTCCTCTTCTGAAACACGCAATCCTATAATCATCTGTACAAACTTAAGGATAATATAGGTCGCAACAGCAGTATAGACTAACGTCGCAACGACACCAATCGCTTGAACCGTTAATTGCTGACCCATTGTTTCAATACCATCAGCAAAACCTTGACCACTAAATATGCCAAGTTGTGTTGAGGCAAAAACACCTGCAAGTAAAGTACCAATAATACCGCCAACACCGTGAACAGGGAAAACGTCCAGAGAATCATCAATTTTTAAGACTTGCTTAATAAAGATGACTGCGTTGAAACAGACTAAACTTGCCACAATACCAATGACTAATGCACCACCTGGACCTACAAAGCCTGATGCAGGCGTAATTGTACCTAAACCTGCGATCAAACCTGTTACTGCACCTAGCGCACTGGGCTTACCAAATTTAATCCACTCATAGAACATCCACGTCATTGCACCTGCTGCTGCTGAAATATGTGTAACTAGCATTGCCATTGATGCATCACCATTCGCAGCTAAAGCACTACCGCCATTGAAGCCAAACCAACCGACCCAAAGCATACCCGCACCTGTAATCGTCATGGTCATATTGTGCGGCATAATGGATTTAGTTCCAAAGCCTTTGCGAGGACCTAACACGATTGCTGCGACTAATGCCGCTGTACCTGCGGTAATATGTACCACTGTTCCGCCTGCGAAATCTAATAGACCCATTTGTTGTAGCCAACCGCCACCCCAAACCCAATGTGTAATAGGTGCATATACGACTAATAACCAAATCGCTGAAAAGAGTAATACCGCCGAGAATTTAATACGTTCAGCAAAACCACCGATAATCAACGCGGGAGTAATAATTGCAAAGGTCATTTGGAATAAGGCAAACAAGGATTCTGGAATATCTCCTGATAAGGTATCTTCTTGTATACCATCAAATAGAATCCTAGACATTCCACCAAAATAATCATTACCTTCCGTAAAGGCAATACTATAACCAATGATTAACCATAAGATAGACACGATGCCTGCAATCGCAAAACATTGCATTAAAATAGATAACACATTACGGGTTCTAACCAGTCCACCATAAAACAAGGCTAAACCGGGCAGTGTCATAAATAAAACGATGGCAGTGGAGGTCATGATCCATGCAGTATTTGCACCATTAAGAGTGGTCTCTTCCGCAAATCCTAAGGAAGGTAATAAAAGAAAAAATAAAGCTACTATGTATCGTTTCATAAGAATTAATTGTAATTAACTGTGAAATTATTCAAAAATAGGAATTTAACCAATGATCGGTTTTGCTTAAAGAATATCTTGTCCTTGTTCACCTGTACGAATGCGGACAGCTTGTTCAACAGAGGTTACAAAAATTTTCCCATCGCCAATCTTGCCTGTTTTTGCTGATTTTTCAATAGTTGCAAGCACTGCATCCAAATTATCATTAGAAACAGCGACTTCTATTTTAACTTTTGGTAAAAACTCAATCATATATTCAGCTCCCCGATAAAGTTCTGTATGTCCTTTTTGACGACCATAGCCTTTAACTTCTGTCACGGTCATGCCTGCAATGCCAATATCCGTTAGGGCGGCTCTTACATCATCTAGCTTAAATGGTTTAATAATTGCTATAACTAGCTTCATAAATCCTTCTTGTATCAATCAATTAACGTCATTAGCATACATCGACATTGCTGAAAAAGTAAATAATAATATTCTAAATAATTAATCGATATGATTGATTGACAAGTTTTACTGTATTTTTACAATAAGAGTCCATTATTACAGACATAAAAAAAGCACCCAAATCCCCACTTGGGTGCTAATAAAGCACTGAAATACTAACTATTTATTCACAAATTAAAACTCTTCTATACGCATGACGGTATAAGCGGGCTGATCAGAAGGATGGCTATGTCTCAATGCAGCAACTGCATTTCTTATTAGCGAGTCAGAACAAACCATTTCTACACGATATTGACCTGTTGTTTCCAAAGAACTTCCATGATTCCTAAATGGATTAGTGGTGATATTTGGCTTAAATTGACCTTCGCCAAGTGTTTGCCATGAACAGTTTTTATAATGACCGACTTGTCCTGCGCCGGTCTCAAAAATGGCATCTTTTACTTCATCACAGTGAAGGATGGGTACATAAAAAGATAAATGATACATTGTGGCCTACCTCTCTTAAAGCTACTGATTTCCCCCCAGAAAAATTTACTTGACCTTAACATCAAGTGTATGAATCTATGCTGAAATACATTATTACAGGGCATTGATACGACTTGTCTGCTAAAAAAAAGTTCGTATATTATTAACACCGATTATTTTGCTAATAATTGACGCATTTTATAAATCACTGCATCAATATCCTCACAAGCCGCGCCTGCTATATTTTTAATACGATTGTAATCACTTCCTGTGAGTACTCCTGTTAATTTGACTTCAGTAACAGGATAGAGTGCTAAACCTTGTTTATTTAATGCTGCGGCAATATGCATTAAGCCTGTATCCATGCCAATAACGGCTTTTGCATGGAAAATAATACTTAGCAGCTCTGATAAACAACAACGCGGCAGCATAATGGCATTGTTAGCCTGACTGATTAAATATTCAACTCGCTGTTTTTCATCTGCATTACCCCAAGGAAACACTACTGTAAAACCGTCTTTTTGCATTTGTTGTAATAGTGCTAACCATGCATGAATCGGCCATTCTTTCTCAACTTTACTGGTTCCATGTAAAGCAATAATATAAGGTTTGTTTTTTAAATTGAGTACTGCACTATTAGTTGAATTGGAAGCCTTACTCAGCGTTTTAGCCTGTTCAATAATGCCGTAATTTAGAGGCTTATTATCTAAACGATAATTAAATACTTTTGCCATCAATAAACGATTACGTTGAATTGCATGTTGTTGACGAGACACCTGTATTTTATGTGTATAAAAACGACTAGCCAGCGGTTCACGAATACTATTTTTATTGTATCCCCATAAAGAGGAATTCACTGTCTTTGCCCAAGAGGCGACTAATGCACTTTTTAGTAAACCTTGGGAATCAATCACATAATCATACTGAACAGCGCGTAAATCATGTTTAAATTGTCTAATCTCTTGCCATGTTTTTAATGCAAACAAAGACTTTCGCCAACGCCGAATTGCAATTGGAATGACTTGATGAATATAGGGACTCCAATTGGGTACTTCCTGAAAAGCTTCTTCCACCACCCAATCAATCTGCAATGCCTGATTAGATTGACTCAATGAAGTTTTATCGGTGTATACCAAATCATAAATGGCAGGCAACATATGTACGACATCACCTAGTGATGATGTTTTTACAATAAGAATCTTGGTCATAGCATTATTGTACGGGAGTTATTTATATTATTTACGTAGGGACTTCTGTTGGTGAAGTTCCTGCAATTTGGCATATTTCATAAAAGAAGCTAAGGCAGCGGTATAAGCAATCGCAGCACCTTCAATACCATCTAAAAAACCTCGTTTCAATACAAATAAACGTATAAATGCAGCCATTGCATGACCTAATGGAGACCATTTTGAACAAGCCAGCCCTTGTTCAAATTTATCACTGGCAGCTAATGAAGAATAAGTATCTGCTTTTTGCAGCAGTTCACTATAGCTTGCATAAGAATAGTGTTTTATCGCGGATTGTAAAGTATAGACTTTCCCCGCTGTTTGCCAACATTCATGCACTTTAACCGCTTTCATTTGCCCCTTATCACGTTGCACTAAACGGACTACACGATCAGGCCACCAACTACCCCGTTTAATCCATTTACCCTGAAAAAAATTTTGTCGAGGTAAGCTAAACGCACTGGGTAAATCGGTTTGTGAAAGCATGCTTTGAATTTCTTCTATGGCGGCTTGTGTCAGTACTTCATCAGCATCTAAAAATAAAACCCAAGCATATTGAGCAGAGTCAATGGCTAATTGCTTTTGTGCTGCAAATCCCAACCAATCTTGATGTCGTATGCGTACACCGAATTGTTGGGCAATCGCTAAGGTTTGATCTTGACTACCAGAATCAATAATCAATACATCATCACTTAGTTGTTGGCTCATCGTCAGTGATTCAGCTAAGTACTGTTCTGCATTAAGGGTAATATAAACAATTGATAGTGCTAGCACAAATAGACTCTCTTTATTAGTATGTTTTATCCCTATAGATGATACGTGATTGCAATCGATACTGCCTTAGATTAGATTTGCCCTATTATTTTTACTAGGACACACCCTACTGATGACGCAACGCACCACAGGATTGCAGGTATATCGCAGATTACTTCGCTACTCATTGCCTTACTGGCGTTATCTTTTAATTGCAGTTATCGGCTTAACGTTGAGTGCAGCGAGTCAACCCCTCTTTGCATGGATTATGGGGCCGTTACTGGATAAAGCGATTTTACAGCATGACCCCATGGTAATTACGTGGTTGCCCATCGGCATTTTGGCAATCTTTATATTGCGGGGTGGAGCGATGTTTTTGTCTAGTTACTATATGGGCATGGTCGGGCGGATTATCACCAAGACTTTACGGAATGAAATATTCACAAAAATGCTGCATCTGCCGATTAATTTTTTTGAAAAACGCACTTCGGGGAAATTACTGGCTTATATCAATTATTATACAGAGCAAGTATCCAATGCCACTATTCGGGGTGCAACCTCGCTAATCCAAGATACCGTCACTATTATTGGCTTATTGGGCTTAATGTTATATCAAAATTGGCTATTAACCTTGAGTGTATTTATTACCTTTCCGCTGATTGCTTTAATCATTATGTTTGTCTCCAAGCGTTTACGCAGTTTTAGCCATGACGTACAAAGTTCTGTGGGGGATATTACTCATATTGCCAATGAAATGGTGCAAGGCTATAAAACTATCCGTGTTCTCAATGGCTCGGAATATGAAGCTCAACGCTTTGACCACGCTAATGAAAAGAATTTACAATTTCAAATGAAACGTTTGGTGATTGAATTAATCAGCACGCCACTGGTGCAATTTATGGTGGCCATTGCACTGGCGATTATCGTCTATATTGCGACATTGCCTGCAACCTTGGAAAGTCTCTCACCTGGTTCGTTTATGTCATTTATTATGGCAATGATTTTACTACTCACCCCTTTGCGTAATTTAACCCAATTAAATGCTCAATTACAAAGTGCCATTGCCGCAGGAGAAAGCATTTTTGATCTCTTAGATCATCCTGCTGAAAAAGATACGGGTCAACAACAATTAAAAAACTGCCAAGGTAAAGTCAGCTTTGAAAATGTATCCTTTCAGTATCAAGGCAGTGATCAGAAAGTTTTAAAAAATATCAATTTTACAATCAAATCAGGTGAAACGATTGCGATTGTTGGACGCTCAGGCAGTGGCAAAACCACACTGGTTAATTTACTGCCTCGCTTCTACCAAAATCACACAGGAAAAATCTGTATTGATGGTAAGCAGTTAGAAGATATACAATTGAATAGTGTACGCCGAAATATTGCTTATGTAAGTCAAGATATTGTTTTATTTAATGATACGATCCGTAATAATATTGCTTATGGTGATAAACGTAATGAGGATATAGAAGCGGTCAAAGCCGCTGCGAGTGCTGCTTATGCACTAGAGTTTATTGAAGCATTACCCAATGGTTTTGATACTTTAATTGGTGATAATGGGGTATTACTCTCAGGGGGACAACGACAACGCTTATCCATTGCCCGCGCTATTTTATCACTTGCCCCGATTCTTATTTTAGATGAAGCGACTTCTGCTTTAGATACAGAATCTGAACGGCATATTCAACTCGCTTTAGAAACATTAAGTCAAAACCGTACCACCTTTATCATTGCCCATCGTCTCTCTACCATTGAAAATGCTGATCGTATTTTTGTGATGCAAGAGGGTGAAATTATTGAATCAGGTAATCATCAAGAATTGCTTCAATTAGGAAAAAAATATGCACAATTACACTCGATGCAATTTGACGATTAGATAAGACAAACAGTAGCGATTATCGCGGTATTACCACTACAAGCTATCCTTTAATTGTATAAACGCTGCGTGTGCCATTTTAGGCGATATATCTTTAACCTGTTTACTATCAGGTTGCAGTAATTGGTGTGTAATTTGCCACGGATACCACTGTTGTGCATTGGAATCACCAAAGAAACACAGCAGAGGTTTACCTAAACCTGCGGCAATGTGCATTGCGCCGCCATCACTACAAATAAACTGATCACAACAATCGATACCTGCAATTAAATCCCGTAGTTGTTTCGTTTCAAAAGGAAAAACAGGCAAATCCGATACGGCTGTTAGAATAGCTTGCGCCTTTTGATTATCGCCGGGATGCTGTGGATTATTTTCATCGCCTTGCGCCCAAAATAAAATAAACTGACACGCGTAAGATTGATGTAAGCGTTGAATTAAATCAATAAAATACGTTTTTGACCAACGCTGACTGGGTTTTCTAGCACTAATATGAATACCAATGGTTAAGCGTGATTTTTGATATAAACGTTGTTCTGCAAGATAGGCTTGCCAATTTTTAATGCAAGTGGGATTGGCATATAAATTAGCCGCAATGGTTGGATTAGCTTCAATACCAAGCAAGGGCAATAATGCTAAACAATGCTCAGCTTCGTGCAAGTTTGTGTCAAAGGATTCTGGTATTGATAAATCAATACCGTTTAAGCTTGATGATGCTGGCACAACCGCCATAATCTGTTTAGCATTGACGACTTTAGCTAATTTCAGAGCATGATTAGAAAAACGACTTCCCGCTAAAATGCTTATATCGTAATGCTGGCGGCGTAGGCGTAATAGTAAGAGTAGACGCTGCCAATAAACCTGTAATTTACTTTGATTTTTGAGTCGATGTTTGGCTTTGGTATACGCATAAACAGTATCAATTTCAGGCTGTTGCTCAATTGTTTGCTGGTTATAACTATTTACTAATAAATCAATCTGTGCCTCTGGATAATTTTCACGTAAATTATTAATGAGCGGCAATGTACAAATAAGATCACCGATATTATCGCGCCGTATCACTAAGATACGTTGTAGAGGTTTAATGGAATGAGGCATTGCTAAGCAGCTATGAAAGGTTAATTAAGCCCTTATCATAGCGAATATCGTTAGCAATAATCTATGCTTTAGGTAGCTTGATAGTAAATATTCTGCGGGTGATTGGCTTGTGCGAAGAAGAACCAACGCTCGGCAATTAAACCCACATACTGCAAACTAATTGAGACTAATAAGAAAATCCCTAGTTGAGTAATTAAAGCCACTGTTAGTAAAATAATGGGGACTAAAAACACTAAGATTAAGAAACTCCACTTCACTAGCTTTACAATGTTGTCGGTTTGACCATGAAAATATTCACGCGTATTAAATGAACCACCCATTGCACCTTGTGCAATTTGTGTAATCTTTGGATGACGAATACCAATGGCAGATTTAGCGGTTGTTTTTGGCTTAAGACGTGAATTACGAATCAAAGCACTGATACGAGTCACCGCTGCTAGCAAAGTTAGTAATAATGCCCAACCTGCAAATAAATTAATAAGCTCTGGGGCTTCACGTAAAAAAGCATATACAGCAGCAAGACCAAAGCCTGATGCCATGCCTAATAGGGTGAAATTTACCAGTGTTAAGGGGGTTGCCCATTCTTGTAAAAACTTAATCGCCGCGTAAATCATGCCTGTACATAAAAATAGGACAAAACAAAGTAGTGTAGCGATCATGCCGACGATAATAGACAGCGGAATGGCAATTTCAGGGGTTACTTGAATCACGGTGAAATCCCAACCTAAGCCATGTATCAGCGCGTAAATAAACACCATACCCATAAATGCAGGTAAAACAATGACTTCACGCGATAACCAAGAGGTTCGCCACATTGTCGCTGTTCGCCATGCCCGTTCGGGTCGTCCTAAATGAAAAATCGAAGCAATTAAGCCTAATACCAATAAAACTAAGGCAATCATACTGCCCACTGCATAAAAGTATCCAGACTCATCCACTGCTACCAGTTCAACACCCGAATAAACTTGTGCGGTGATTAATGCCAAAAACAAACCTTGTCCCGCACCAATCAGTGTGGTCAAGAAAATTACAGAAAACGCAGGATTCATTTTAAGTCCTCTTGCAGAAGAAATAAGACGTTAATCATCTCATTTCTAAAAATTGATAAAAAATTAGATCCAACTCGAATCTTCTAACGTGACATCACTATCTGATGGCTTATTAAAATGCTCATCTTTCAATGGATTATCGACACGGGTTAAATCTTCTTTACTCACTGATGATTTCACTTTGCGACGCGGTAAATAATGGTTAGCAGGATTGGTTCCCCACTCAGGCTGAAGTTGATAGCCACCTTGCTCTCGAATGGCGATAGAAACCTCTGAGTCAGGATCATGCACATCACCGAATAAACGCGCCGTTGTTGGGCAAGCGAGTACACAGGCAGGTTGACGACGTTCTTCGGGAAGATCCATATCGTAAATACGATCCACACATAAGGTACATTTTTTCATGACCTTTTGTTCTTCATCAATCTCTCGTGCGCCATAAGGACAAGCCCATGAACAATATTTACAGCCAATACATTTATCATAATCGACTAAAACAATACCATCTTGCTTACGTTTATAACTCGCACCTGTGGGGCAAACAGGTACACAAGGCGGCTCTTCACAATGCAGACACGATTTAGGGAAATGGACGGTTTCTGTATTTGGGTATTCACCTACTTCATAGGTTTGCACTCGATTAAAGAACGTGCCTGTCGGATCTTGATCATACATATTAAAATCTGACATCGGCCCTGCACTGCCTGAAGTATTCCATTCTTTACAGGAAGTGACACACGCACTACAACCGACACAGACATTGAGATCAATAATTAAGGCTAACTGTGTCATCTTATTTACCTGCCATTTTTAATAAGGCTTGAAAGAAACCCGTCCCACTTTTATAACCATTAGGACGCTTAAAACGAGACATCATGCCTGGATACTTGGGTAAGGTTTTAAATTGCGGTGAAGTGACTTTGGGTTCATCCTCTTCTGCTTTATAAACCTTGACGCGCACATCGTACCAACCTGCTTGTCCTGTCACAGGGTCAGAATTTGAAATTGTGCCTTCGCGGGTTTTACAAGGGAGTTCTTCCGCAATTAAATGATTGAGTAAAAAGCCTTTATTGGATTCATTGGCTTTTTTACCTAAGCCCCATGTTCCTGAGGCTTTACCAATGGCATTCCATGTCCAGACCGTACCCGGTTCAACTGCTTCTGAAAAACGACAAATACAGCGGACTTTGCCGTGCATGGACTCCACCCAAATCCAATCACCATTTTCAAAACCATTGTGATCACCCACACTCGGATGGAGATATAAATGATTATGAGCATGAATTTGCCGTAACCACGCATTTTGTGAATCCCATGAGTGATACATTGCCATTGGACGCTGTGTAATCGCACTTAAAGGATATTCACGTCGATTGGTCATTTCCACTTCTAGCGGCTCGTGATACATCGGCAATGGGTCAAAATAATTTTTTACCCGCTCACGTAAATGATCAGGCGGCTGTTTACCTTTGCGCTTACCTTCTGCAGCTAAGCGGAAATTTTGGAAAATTTCTGAATAAATTTGAATTTGAATCGGCTCAATATAGCGCGTTAGACCATGATGACGCGCCCACTCTAGATAACCTTCATTCCAATTACGCATGTATTGATATGACTTCGGTAATTTATGCTGATAGACACAATCGTTATTGGCGTACATTTCCCACTGATTGGGATTAGGTTCGCCTTTCATGGATTTCTCACCCGCTTTACCGCGCCACCCTGCAAGGAAGCCAATCCCTGACCCCGGTGCTGTCTCATGATTGATAATAAAATCAGGATAATCCCGATATTTACGTTGTCCTTTTTCATCGACAAAGGCTTTTAAACCTAGCCGTGTGCCTAATTCTAATAAAACTTCTTGGAAAGGTTTACAGTCTCCTGTGGGGGGAACAACAGGGATACGGACGGAATCAACGGGGCCATCAAATTCTGAAATAGGGCGATCTAACATTGACATCACATCATGACGTTCTAAATAAGTCGTATCAGGCAGAATAATATCCGCAAATTGCGTCGTTTCTGATTGGAAAGCATCACAGACAATAATATAAGGAATTTTGTATTCCCCCTCTTCATCTTTATCAACCAACATCTCACGCACTTTGCTGGTATTCATGGAAGAATTCCATGCCATATTAGCCATAAATAACAGTAAAGTATCAATTTTATGTGGATCGCCCCGCCATGCGTTAGTAATCGCATTGTGCATTAAACCGTGGGCAGATAAGGGGTGTTCCCATGAGAAGGCTTTATCTAAACGAACAGGCTCACCTTTGTCATCCACAAATAAATCATCAGGCGATGCAGGAAAGCCTAAAGGCATACCGTCTAACTCTGTATTCGGTTGTACGGCTTCAGGGCCTTTGGGTGGCTTAGGACAAGGCGGAATTGGACGCGGAAAAGGAGCTTTATGGCGGAAACCGCCGGGGCGGTCAATCGTGCCAAGTAAAGTCATTAGAATCGACATATTACGAATGGCGTGATAACCATTAGAATGAGCCGCTAAACCCCGCATTGCATGGAAAGCAACAGGATTACCTGTCACGGAATCATGTTCTTCACCCCACACATCTGTCCATGAAATGGGTAATTCAATTTTATGGTCGCGTGCCATAATACCCATTTCATAGGCTAAATTACGAATCTGCTCAGCAGAAATACCTGTAATTTCGGATGCCCATTCTGGCGTATATTCTTCCAGACGATCAACTAATAATTGAAAGGCTGTTTTAACTGCTGTGCCATCATCGAGTTTGTATTCACCAAATAAATAAGGATCAGCACCCCGATTACTACTCGGAACAGCGGCATATTCATTTCGATCCCACCACAGTTTATTTTGTGGATCAATACACCCTTCACGGCTATCTTTCGTAGTACGTGCAAACAGCCCAAAACCATCGCTGTCTTCATCCTGATTAATTAACTCTGCTGCATTGGTGTATTTAATTAAAAACTCACGATCAAAGAGACCTTCTTTAATTAAGACATGATTCAATGCCATAAATAAAGCCCCATCGGTACCGGGGCGGATCGGAATCCATTCATCTGCAATGGCAGAATAACCCGTACGAACAGGGTTAATAGAAATAAAACGTCCACCATTCTTTTTAAAATGAGCTAATTCTATTTTTAGCGGATTAGAATGATGATCCTCCGCTGTGCCAATCATAATAAACAGTTTGGCGCGTTCTAAGTCAGGACCACCGAATTCCCAAAATGATCCCCCAATGGTATAGATCATACCCGCTGCCATATTGACAGAACAAAAACCACCATGCGCGGCATAGTTAGGCGTACCAAATTGTTTTGCAAACAAGCCTGTTAATGCCTGCATTTGATCACGACCTGTAAACATGGCGAATTTCTTCGGATCCGTTGCGCGGATATTACCAAGACGTTCTTCCAATATATCAAAAGCAGTGTCCCAAGAAATGACCTCAAAGCTGCCTGCACCGCGTTCTGTACCTTCTTTACGCTTGAGAACTTGAGTCACCCGCCCCGGTGAATACTGTTTCATAATCCCCGCTGAGCCTTTTGCACAGATCACACCCTTATTAAGTGGGTGGTTCGGATTACCTTCGATATAACGGATTTCACCTTTTTCCAAGGTGACATTAATGCCACAACGGCAAGCGCACATGTAACAGGTAGTACTTTTAACTTCGATATTTTGTTTGGACATATGGCTCTCGGTGATCAAGATAGGAAGGGCGATTATAAAGTGTTAAAAATCAGAAAACAATAATATGGTAATTTTCTTATATTATCAATAGCTCATATATGAATGCGAATGATACAAATTATTATAATAATGATAGCTCAAAGGTAATGTAAAAGGGGGGTTAACAACGGATAAAACAATTAATAGTCGGCAAGCGAATAGCTCGATAGAATGTCTCTTTTCTTAAGCACTAATATAGAGCGATTATGCAATTAAATAAAATTCCTGCGACCGTTATTACAGGCTTTCTCGGCAGTGGTAAAACCACTTTGCTGTCTAATATTGTTAAAAATGCCAATGGCAAGCGCATTGCCATTATCGTAAATGAATTCGGTGAAATGGATATTGATGCCAATTTACTCCGTAGCTGCTCAATTGAAGGCTGTGACGAGAATACATCGCAATCTGAGAATGAAAGTGGCGTGTATGAACTGGCTAATGGCTGTATCTGTTGCACGGTTGAGGAAGAGTTTCTGCCTGTGATGAAAAAGTTAGTGGCACGTAAAGATGAAATTGATCATATCTTAATTGAAACCAGTGGTTTAGCCTTGCCCAAACCGTTAGTGCAAGCCTTTAATTGGCCTGAAATAAAAACCCATTTTACCGTGGATGCAGTGATTTCCGTGATTGATACCCCTGCCGCTGCCGCAGGACAATTTGCACACGACCCTGATGAAGTCACTCAACAACGGCTTGCAGATGAAAACCTTGATCATGACCCTAGTTTACACGAGCTATTTGAAGACCAATTAGGGGCAGCAGATTTAATTTTATTAAATAAAACAGACTTAGTGAATGAAGCCCAGTTACAGCAAGTTAAAGATTTAATTGCCACCGAAATTGATGCTGCGGTTAAAGTGATTAGCGTTGAGCATGGCAATATTGCCCCTGAACTTATTACGGGATTAGAGGCCGCCAGTGAAGCCCGTATTGAAGCCTTTCACTCTCATCACGATGATCATCATTCTCATGGCGGACATCATAAACATGCCCATGATGATTTTGAATCCTGCATTTTAAAACCCGATATGATGTCGAGTGAAGACTTATTACACTACCTACAAACTCTGATTGAAAACCATACTATCTATCGGATTAAAGGTTTTGCCGCTGTGCCTAATAAGCCCATGCGTCAGGTGGTGCAAGCGGTTGGTGGAAGAATTGAAATGTATTTTGATCGACTTTGGCAAGCCGATGAAACACCCAGTACTCAACTGGTGGTTATTGGTAAAGGTTTAGAAAATATGGGTTCAAATTTAGATTAATTACATTATTTTCGGTTTCATTTTTGTAGCAAGCCTCAATTCGTTGCTTGCTCCCAATCAAAACCAATAATATTGCGACTAATACGACTAAATTCAATTCCGATTAAAAATATTTGATTTTTGTTATCTTGATACTTAGCTGCATAATTTCTACTTTTGATTTGCTTAAGCGCACTTCCATCTGCTTTATCACTATCGAGTACTTTAAATTCAAATAGATACACTTGTTTTTTGTTATTATAGGGTGAGGTAAATAGTACACTAATATCAATACGTCCTTTATTACTTGTGTCTTCAGGAACAAGGTCAAAGTCGAGGGAGTATAAATACGCATACATCACAGAGGCATAATAACCTTCATATCTAGAAATATTATTTTTACTGTAATTATTATAGGGAATATTATCAAATAAAACTCGAATACCTTTTTCTAAGCTTTGAAAATCTTGTTTAAAAAAGACATTGTGAATTAACTCTAATGATTGAGGCTGTTGTGTTAAATAATGCTGTAAAAAATAATGATTCAGAGATTGGCGAACTTCAAAGTTAGGGTAACTAAATTGATATTTCATCTGTCTACCCACTTTTGTTTTACTAATAGTCAAATAGCCCGCTTGAAATAATAGTGTTTCAAAGCGGATACGCCCCACATCAAAATCATTTAAGTCTGTGAAACTTAAGCGAGTATTTTCTAAATCGGGTAAATGGTAATGATTCTTTTGTAATAACTTAACTAAAAAATGTGTTTTACCTGTTTCAAACCAATAAGGTAAAAACTCCTTTTCATTATTAAAAAACAATAGAATATCAAAAGGATTATAAACAGACTCACCAAACCAATGATAACCATTATACCAAGATTTTAACTCTTGTTTATCAACATCTTGTAGGTAGTCTGAAAAATAGAATTCTAATTCTGTTTGGGTATACCCACATAAAGCACTAAATTTAGCATTCATACCAATATCAACTAAGTTATTGAGTTTACTAAAAATAGAAACCTTCGCAAACTTACTGACACCCGTTAATAATACAAATTTTAAATTAGCATCTTCTCCTTTGATAACACTATAAAAACTCTGTAAATTAGCCCGAATCTCTTTTCCTGTTTCGATATGGGTAATATGATCTAAAATCGGAGCATCATATTCATCAATTAGAATAACAACGCGTTGTTGATATTTTGCTTTGACTATACGAATAAGTTCACTAAAACAAAAAGATACATCATCATTGCGTTTGCACTTAACTTTCAGCCGTTGCTGATTTTCTTCTAACTGAGTTAAAAGGTATTTATTCAAACCTTTAGCTGTTTTATGTGTTCTTTTAGATAAATCAAACCTTAAAATAGGATATTGAATAGACCAATCCCAAAATGGATGAATATATAAATGCTGAAAGAGCTTTTCATTAGATGAAAATAGATGATATAAGGTATCAAGCAATAATGTTTTTCCAAAACGACGGGGGCGAGATAAAAAACAATACTTATTGCCATCAATTAATGCTTTTATATAGGCTGTTTTATCAACATAAATATAATTATCGTTAATTATTTCAGGTAAATTACTGATGCTAATAGGGAGTCTTTTCATAAGTATTTATTACGTGGGTGATTCTTGCACATAAGCCTCAATATCTTGATGGATAACTTCTAAATTATTGACGATTTTATCCCAAAAGTTTTGTTTATTTTCATTGGCAATGGCTTGTTCAAAGGTAATTGAGGCTTTTTCTGCGGCTTGAGAAAAGTAATCTTCATGGTGCGAATAGAGCTGTTTTGCTTTGTCGTAATCCTGTTTTAGTTCTTGTAAGCGAATATAGTAAAGACTGTGGTCTAACTTACATTGCACCTTAATGGGATCAGCCATTCTTCGCTTTGATCTTGATGGCAATGGGGGAGAAACTTGTTCTTCTATCTCTTTGATATCGAGTTTACCCTCTTTCACATTACGGGCAAGTTCAAAGAAATAGCCAACAGGGTTGTAAACCTCTTTGGGGTCGATATAACGTCTTTGATTGGTAAAATCTAATAACGTTTGTGTTGTCGGGATGTCTAGATTAAATCGAGTCTGAATTGACTCAATATTAGCACACATATCAGGAGGGAATTTAACAGGGAAATATAATCTTTCCTCAATATTCTGGGTAAAATCAAGGCTTTCTTTGCTTTCTTTTGTTGCCACCTGATCATTTTTTTCGATTGTTTGATCACAATAACGCTGATATTCTGCGTCGCTTTCAGTGGATAAATCACTGTATTCAACAGGCTCGAATGCTTCATTATTATGCTGATATTCTATATGATGATCATCGATAAACTGATCCGTAGCAGGTGATGTTTCTATTACCGTTTTTGTTTGATTAAGACTAATTTGTTGTTTAAGAAAATCTTCCAATTCTGCTTTATCCGCTTGTCTATATTCTTGAATGCGCGCATCTAATTTAGCATTATCACGGCTTTTATCGGACTGAATTTTATCAATAAACTCATTTTGTTGTTGAATAATGCTTTCTAGCTCAGCTTTAGCAATTTGATTTTGCTGATTTGATTCTGATTGCGCTTTTACAATATTTTCTAAGCTGTGTACTTTTTTCTCAACGTCAGAGAGCGTATCCAGTTTAGTATTGACCTGCGTGAATCCTTTTACTTTCTGAGCCAATTCACTGAGCTGAGTATCTATTTCACCCATCATTTCCTGACTAAACTCTGATAGTAGTCCAACAAAGTTATCTTTAAGTAATTGATTATCAGTATTATTATTTATATTTTGATCGTTATTGATTGGAGCAGGAACAGGAGCAGTTTCTTGTATCGTGGGGGTGGGGGTTGGAATACTGTCTTTAGTCGAAATGGCTTGATTAACAGGGCTTGTTGGGGTTTCTGAATAATGATTATCATCTAAACTTTTGCCATTATCATCAGGTATATCACGCACAGTCTCAGGTAATAAGCGAGTAGGATCATTGTTATCAGCAGGAATATCGATGTTCTTTTTGCCCCATGTGCTGAAATCAAAATTAATCGACATCCAAAAACCGTAAAAACCTTTACGCAGAATCAGTACATTTTGCTCAGCAAATTTTTTAACAATATGATTGATATGATCATAACGAATCTCGGTAATTTGTTGTAATCGTGTGCCATTCATATCATCTTCACGCTTCCAAAAATAAATGGTATGCCGAAAAATGGCATTAAGCACCCGCATTTGATTACCCGAAAAACGCCATTGCACGAGGTTAGCTAACCATTCGGAGCTAATCATATTGAGGTGTTCAGGGAGTAAGTTTTCTAAGGAGTTATTAGGCGCAGCCGAAAATTCTGCATTGTTAGCAGAGGCAGTTGCAGCATTTGGGTACAATCGGGCATCTTGCATAAATCAATCCTCATATCAAGTTAGAGATTGGTCGTCGTGAAGTTCTGTGGAGTTGTCAATTAACTCAACAGGGCGATGTAAGAAAATTCTTAAAAGAACGCATCTTAAAAGATTAAAAATTCAACGGCATACACTCTAACCTGATTAATATCCAAAATGCAAGCTAAAATTTCGCACATAATTTAACCATAACCAACCATTTATATAAAAAAACAAACAACGACGACAAACCGTTTTTTTGAATCCGTGCGATGTTTATAAATTCTAACAAAATGATCGAATCGCACTTTTTTCTGTTTGTTGTCGTTTGTTTTTTTGTATATTTGTTATTGTGTACCCTAAGTCTGGACAATTTTGCGGTTTTTTTAGGCAAAGTTACCCAAGGTTGGGGTAGTGAGTAACCTGATGTGGGTTGGGGTATAACCGAGAGTAGGGTGGTGGAAAACCAAGGTTAGGGTGGGGTTTAACCTAAGGTGGGTTGGTATAACCGAGGTTGGGGTGGGGTTTAACCGAGGGCAAGAATAGAATAGGGTTGATCAATAGGAGTCGTATGAACGAGAGGTTCACGTATGGTTCTGAGAGAGCCGTTCCTTTAAACTAGTAGGTTGTAAACCTACTAGTTTAGTAGCTCGATTGCTTTGGTATTTTAGTTGGTAAAACAACGACTATGGACTAAAGTCCATAGTTTCAGGTTACGACTGAAAGTCGCAGTTTCGGCTAAAGCCGACTAGAAGCTATCTGTCTAAAAGACAGTTTAAAGTTGACTTAAAGTCAGTCGATACTAAAATTATCATCATTATGGTTG
>WFRR01000006.1 GCA_015486375.1 Thiotrichaceae bacterium | reverse complement strand
GTGTTATTTATATTAACTAAAAAATTTACTTTTTATTACTTTTAGTGTTATATTTTTGCCATGAAAGTCATTAAACTGTCCACATGGGCAAAACAAAATGGTTATTCGTACCGAGGTGCTTATAATCGTTTCAACGCAGGAAGATTAGAAGGTGCCTTTAAAAATGAAACAGGACGCATTGTTGTGCCTGTTAATACCCGTGAACCTCCTCTCAAAACTATTATTTATGCCCGGGTTAGTTCACCGAAACAAAAAAACGATTTAGAACGACAAGCGGAGAGAATGGTTCAGTTTTGTATGGCGAGAGGATGGGTGGTTGATCAGGTCATCAAAGAGGTTGCCTCAGGGACTCAATGATAAAAGACCCAAACTCACTAAAATTCTTTCTGCTAAATATCCGATAAGAATCGTATCAGAACACGAAGATCGATTGACGCGCTTTGGTTTCCATTATATTTCCACCCTGATTGAGGGTGAGATCGTTATTGCCAATCTTGCAGAGACCGATAAAGACGACTTAATGCAGGATTTAATCGCGATCATCACAAGTATGGTTGCCCGTTATTATGGACAAAGGCGAGGGGGGAAAAAAGCCAAGGAATTGATTAAACACCTATGAAAAAAGCCTATACTTTGCAGGTTATTCGTCCCCATCATCCCTACTATAATGACTGTATGGAACGCTGTACGATCACAAAGCAATTGTATAACGTCGGTCTTTATGAACTGAGACAATCGTTGATTCATAAGCAGTCATTTCTTTCTTATAAAGCCGTTTATCAATTGATGAAAGCCAATGAAAACTGGTGTGCGATTCCTCGAAAGGTATCCAATCAAGTTTGGAAACAAGTCACAGGGAGTTGGTCTTCATGGTTAAAAGGTTTGAAAAAATATAAGCAATCCCCCAGTGACTTTATGGGAAAACCTAAAATGCCGAATTACAACACGTCATTAAATAGTGTGGTTTATGAAAAAGGAGCACTGGGTACAAGAGGCTTACCCACGAATCATATTAGACTGAGCCAAACCCATATTGTGCTTGATATCAGCATGATAAAAGGCGACGTGGTTGAAGCGAGAATTACCCCCAGAAAAAACCAATTTATTATACGTGTCACTTACACGGAGAAAATGAAGCAAACCCCCTTAAATTACGACAAAATAGCAGGCATGGATTTAGGATTAAATAATCTCATCGCGGTAGCAACAAACCAAGCGGATAGTCCGCACATTCTGGTTAACGGCCGCGGTTTAAAATCCATCAATCAATATGGAAACAAGCAAGTGGCTAAACGGCGCTCTCAATTAGCAAAAGGGATTCGCTCATCATTATTTATTCGTCGTTTGCATGATAAAAGAAAGCAAAAAGTCGATGATTATCTACACAAAGCCAGTCGGAAGGTCGTCGATTGGCTAGTTGAAAATGATATTGGTACACTCATCATTGGCAAAAATAAGCACTGGAAAACAGCGATAAAGATAGGAAAGCGCAATAACCAGAATTTTGTGCAAATACCTCATGCACGGTTGATTAACCTCATTCAATATAAGTTTGAGCAAGAGAATGGGATTGTCATTGTTCACGAAGAAAGCTACACCTCAAAAGCCAGTGCGCTGGATCTTGATCCTTTGCGAACGTATCGAAAAAAGGGTAAAAAACCGTGTTTTAGTGGGCGACGTATTAAGCGCGGTTTATACAAAACGTTCAAGGGGTTATTGATCAATGCGGACATTAACGGGGCATTGAATATCATCCGAAAAGTAGCCAAGAATTCACTCGATGACTTGGTAGAGGATACGCAGTTTATCCATCATTGCGCCACACCTCAGTTTATATAACGAAGTGGGCATATCAATGAAAAAACTAAAAAGTAACTTTTTTAGTAACTGTTCAAGCTATTATATTAGCGTTCTAGAGTACTTAGGGCTAATGTTGCTTGATATAATGAGTAATAAGACTAAAATATCAGTTATTAAACACATTATTGCTTGATTCATATTTTTATTTACAGTTCGATGAAATGAGTCATTTCACTGCAATTATTGGGACTCATTGAATAATGAAACTGGGGCATTAGATGAAAAAATTACAACAGGCATTTACCCTCATTGAATTAATGATTGTGGTTGCAATTATTGGTATTCTAGCGGCAATGGCTTTGCCTACTTATCAAGATTATGTAAAACGTGCCCATATTTCAGAGGGACTAATTTTATCAACGGGTGTCAAAACAAGGGTAATGGAATATTTTTCAATAAATGGGAGTTTACCTCAAGCAAGCGATATAAGTACTACGCTTACAGGTAATGCGGTTACTAGTATCACAGTGGGTGCTGAAGGGGTTATTACGATTATTTATAATGAGAAAGTGGATAAAGACGGTAAAAATAATATGTTGACATTAACCCCTAATAGCTCAGGTGAATCAATTTCATGGACTTGTGCTAGTGCAACAACAGATGGAGTTGACCCCGACTACTTACCCTCACGCTGCCGCGCTAAAGCTGAATAAGATTAAACTAAACTCATAATACCAGCAATTTTTCTATCATCTGAATTCATTGATATATTACAATTTCGGGTTCTATTTCTACGAGCTTATTATCAGGATGATATATGTCCAGTAAACTAATTATTGCCTTGGATTTCCCCACGGCTGAGCAAGCACTTCAATTTGTAAAACCACTTTCCCCTGAACAGTGCAAACTAAAAGTTGGCTTTGAACTCTATGTTGCCGCAG
>WFRR01000005.1 GCA_015486375.1 Thiotrichaceae bacterium | reverse complement strand
ATATTGGACTATGCTTTTCCAATGCAATTGAGTGAAGCAGAATGTTTAGAAATGTACCAAACCTTATTGCCGCAAACAGGTGACAAAGGGCAGTTGATGCTCAAACTGTTAAATAAACGCCTCGGCAATACGGCCGATCCCATTAAAAATCCAATGGCTTATTTTGCCAGTTTAGTGGCTAAATTTAAACGTGGCACACTGGATTTATACGCAATTGAACAGGAAGAAGCGAAACAAATCGAAGCACACTATCAAGTATTTTATGGTGAACGTCAGCAGCTTAGAGATAAAAAAAATCAGATTTGCGATCAAGTCTATGCTGAAATGAAAAAGCAGGGTTTAGATAAGTCAGTGATAGAAGACTTTATTAAAATTGCTGAGCAAATGCAACTGGCTGATCCGATTCGCGCCATTGAAGCCAGAGTCAATGAAATTAATAGCGATCCGATTGTGATCAAAAGAGACGAAATGGCAAATGCCTAATATTACTCCTGTTTTTGATATAGACGCATATTACATAAGCGTTGTCGTCGCAGTTGTTCTGCAATCATTGCCCCTTTATGACCTTCAGCGATAATCGTTTGTATATCGATTTTTTGACAAGCGGCGAACATATCTAAGTAATATTTTAATTGGGGATAATCGTTTTGTTCATGACCTAAACGTCCTAGACTATCGGCTTTACAGGCTAATAAAAATTGTTCTAGCTTAGATTCTTGTCGGAATGCGCCAATATTTTCTAAAACTTTCAGCAGAGTTTTATTTTTTATATCAAAGGCTTTATGTACATGGGTATGATAATAAGCCACTTGTTCGGCTAAGATTCTAAAACGCTTCGGAATGCGATAACGCTGACAGAGTTGCGTGACTAAACACTTACCGCGTTGTTCATGTCCATAATGGTGCGGTAGCATATCGGCTTGGGTTGTCCCTTTGCCTAAGTCATGCACTAAGGCGGCAAAACGCACTTCAGTCAGTGGGCTTAATTTCACTGCTTGTTGCAATACCATTAAAGTATGTACACCAGTATCAATTTCAGGGTGATGCTGTTTGACTTGGGGTACACCAAATAACGCATCTAATTCAGGAAATAAGATTGCTAATGCACCACAGGCGCGTAAAGTTTCAAAAAAAGCTTCGGGATTCGGTTCGGATAAAGCCCGTTCAGTCTCTTGCCAAACCCGTTCTGCAACTAAAGCATCAACTTCACCTTCCTTTACCATTTCCTGCATCAGAATGAGTGTTTCATTCGCAATCCGAAAACCTAAATGCTGAAAACGGGCGAGAAAACGCGCTGTTCGTAAAATCCGTACAGGGTCTTCACGAAAAGCAGGCGAAACATGGCGCAATAAACGCGCATCTAGGTCTTTTTGACCATTGTAATAGTCGATAATCTGTTCTTGATCATCCAATGCCAAAGCATTAATGGTTAAATCACGTCGTTGTAAATCGGCTTTTAAAGTGACTGATTCATCGGTATGAAATACAAAACCTTGATAACCCTTGGCTGTTTTACGCTCTGTGCGGGCAAGCGCATATTCTTCTGCGCTATCAGGATGTAGAAAAACAGGAAAATCTTTGCCAATCGGCTTATAACCTTTAGCCCTTAAAGCTTCAGGATTACTACCAACCACCACCCAGTCTCGATCTTTGATGGGTAGATTTAAGAGTCGATCCCGAACTGCACCGCCGACTAAGTAAGATTTCATAATATGTTCTACCTAAAGCTATAATGTTAGTGTAAAAGTCTCTGATGAATGATTAATAACAATGCGTTTTAATGATTCTCAAACCATTCATATTAAAATATTTTAAGAATTAATCACCATGTTATTTAGTATTGTCATCAATAGCTACAATCGCGCCCAAAGTTTACAAAAAACCCTCTATTCTTTGAGTCAATTACGTTGGTCTGAATTTGAAATTATTGTTATTACGGGGCCAAGTGAAGATGACAGTTTAGCCATGTTAGAAGCTTGGCAAGATAAAATTAAACATGCAATTTGTCCTTTTGCGAATTTATCGCGTTCCCGTAATCAAGGCTTAGCCTTAGCGAGTGGCGAATGGGTGGCTTTTATTGATGATGATGCTATGCCTGAACCTGATTGGTTATGTCGTTTAGCCGCACATACGGATAATAAACAGTTAGGCGCAATCGGGGGTTTTGTGATTGATCACACGGGCAAGCAATATCAAGCCCAGTATTTGGTTTCAGACTATTTTGGTAAAACCAAAAATTATCAAAGTCTTTATGGCATTCCTTTAGATAATGATTTAAGCAATGATTACTATCTTTCACTTATGGGCGTTAATACTTGTTTTCGTCGTAAAGCCTTAGAGCAAATTGGTGGATTTGATCAAGCTTATGCCTATTATTTAGAAGAAACCGATATTGTGCTTCGATTGCGGAAAGCTCAATGGCAAACTCAGTGTATTCCCAATGCTTTAGTGCATCATAAATTTGCAGATAGCCATATACGTCATCAGCATGTCGTGACCAGTTTGTACCATATTGTGCGTTCTCGAATGTATTTTGCAGGGCGGCATGGTTTACCTGCACATGGATTACACGCTTATGCCGCTAATATTAGTCAGGAATTACAGGCGTTAGTCCAACACCAACAAGCCAATCAAAATATGAAAACGGGTATCTCTGCGGAGCGTTTACATAATGAAACACAAGCTGCTTTATTAGATGGTTTAAAGATGGTACATGAAACCGCCGATATTCCTAAGATTATGCCCTTAGCAACGGATACTAATCATTCTAAAAAAACTGCTCCCTCTGCAAAACCTTTTATACCTGTATTAGCGGCTGAACAGCGTTTACATCTCTGCTTAGTGAGTCGCGCTTATCCACCTCAAGCGATGGGTGGAATTGCTCGTTTTATCCAAACATTGGCGTATGCCTTAGTTAAACAAGGTCATGAAGTGACTGTTATTGCTGAAACTCAATATGACTATGCCACGATTGATTGGGAAGATGGCGTTTGGGTACATCGTATTCAGTCTTTAGATGAAACAACAATGCAAAATCTAACTCGTCCTGATAGTTTACCCGCTTTACCATCACATATTGATGCCTTTGCAGCAGCAGTTTGGCAGGAAGTTTATGATTATCAATCCCGTCGAAAATTCCATGCGGTACTTGGCAGTATTTGGGATTTGGATATGGCGTGGTTAATGGCTTCGCAAACATTGCCTGTTTGGATGTATTTAGTCACCAGTTATCATCAAATGCAAAATAAGGCGGATTGGCAAACGCCCGAGCAAAAGAAAAACTTACTTGAACCCATGCTCGCGGCTGAAAAATGGGCATTAAAAAATTGTAATGTTCTGGCAAGTACCCAAGCAATTGCCGATGACACCGCAGAATTGACCCAGATTGCTAATATCGCAGACAGTAAAATTATTCCCTTCGGTTTAAGTCGCCATCATCACATTCATAAGCAAGCAATAGTATCGACATCTAAAAATACACGTTCAGATAATACATTTACTTTATTGTATGTTGGACGCTTTGAACCCCGAAAAGGTATTGATTGTTTATTAGATATTGCTCCTGCATTAATCGAAAAATATCCCCATTTGCAAATACAGTGCATTGGCAATGATACGATTGATTGGCAGAATGCTAAATCGCTAAGGGAAATATTCGAGCAAAAAACAGATAACTCCATTTTGCGGAGAATACATTTCCTCGGTGAAGTCAGTGATGAAGTATTACACCAAGCTTATCAAGACTGTGATGCTTTCGTTGCTCCAAGTCGCTATGAATCATTTGGCTTAATGTATGTTGAAGCCATGCGAGCAGGTAAAGCTTGTATCGGTACAGATATTGGCGGTATTCCTGAAGTTATCGCAGCAAATGAAACAGGCTTACTTGTGCCTCCTAATGATCCACTCGCTTTACAGATGGCAATTGAAGATTTATTGGATTACCCTGAAAAAACGCAACAGATGGGAGAAGCCGCGCAACAACGTTTTAATCAGAAATACAGTGCAGAGGTTTTTGCTAAAAATATCGCTACACTGTTGGCTTTACACTAAAAAAAAGCAACAAGCTGGATTCGTATAACAAGTTGAGGCTTTAGAGTAATGGGAAACTTATTCCACTATTTTAGGGAAAAACCATTGATCTAAGACATGATGAAGTTCATCAATACCCTGTTTTTTAAGCGTTGAAAAGTTCTGCACACTGACTTGTCCACCGAGTACTTTTAATTGCCGACGTACTTTTAACAAACTACTTTGTGCAGGACCGCGTTTGAGTTTATCGGCTTTATTTAAAATAATATGCACAGGCATATTTCGCTGCTTTGCCCACGCTAACATGGTTTCATCATGTTCTCGCATTGGGCGGCGAATATCCATAATAATCACTAAACCACATAGGGTACGGCGACTAGTGAGATAATTTTCAATAAACTTTGCCCATTCTTTTTTGATTCTTTCAGGCACTTTGGCATAGCCATAGCCCGGAAGATCAACTAAAGCCCGTCCTTCTGTTAAACCAAAAAAGTTAATTAATTGTGTTCGCCCCGGTGTTTTACTGGTACGGGCTAAACTCTTTTGAAAACACATGGTATTAATGGTACTGGATTTTCCCGAATTGGAGCGACCCGCAAAAGCTACTTCAAAACCAAATTCAGGCGGCATGGTTCGAGTCGTAGTGGCACTTTGAAGAAATTTAGCTTGTTGGTAATAGTGATTCATGTGAATAGACAGCTTAGATAAATTAATGGGGATAAATTAGGGAGATTGCTAGGATAGCTAATCTCCTTTGAGGGAAGGTGTTAATTTATTCCCATTCAATTGTTGCAGGCGGTTTGCCTGATATATCATAGGCAACCCGAGAAATACCTTGTACTTCGTTGATAATTCGACGTGAAACCAAATCAAGGAAATCATAAGGTAAGTGCGCCCAACGAGCAGTCATAAAATCAATCGTTTCGACGGCACGTAAAGCCACCACATAATCATAACGACGACCATCCCCCATTACTCCGACCGATTTCACAGGTAAAAATACGGTAAAGGCTTGGGAGGTTTTATGATACAAATCATGATTATAAAGTTCTTCAATAAAGATATGATCGGCTAAACGCAGTAAGTCAGCATAAGATTTTTTAACCTCACCTAAAATACGCACCCCTAACCCTGGTCCGGGGAAAGGATGACGATGCACCATTTCAGGTGGTAAACCCAGTGCAATACCTAATTCACGCACTTCATCTTTAAATAATTCTCGTAAAGGCTCAACTAAACCTAATTTCATATTTTCAGGTAAACCACCGACATTATGATGAGATTTAATCACATGGGCTTTGCCTGTTTTACCGCCTGCGGATTCAATTACATCGGGGTAAATTGTACCTTGAGCTAACCAGCGAGCATTACTGAGTTTATCGGATTCTTCTTCAAAAATTTCGATAAATAAATTGCCAATAATTTTACGTTTCTTTTCAGGGTCAGCTTCGCCTGCTAATGCAGAAAGAAAGCGTTCTTCTGCATTGATACGAATGACTTTTACACCCATATGTTCTGCAAAGGTTGCCATGACTTGATCGCCTTCTTGATGACGTAATAAACCATTATCAACAAAGATACAGGTGAGTTGGGTATCAATGGCTTTTTGTAGTAAAGCTGCGACGACTGAGGAATCTACCCCGCCTGATAAACCTAGAATAACTTCATCGTCACCGACTTTTTCACGTACTGACTGAATCGTGTCTTCAATAATATTAGAAGAAGTCCACAAACCGTCACAATGACAAATATCTTTAACAAAGCGATCTAAAATACGATCTCCTTGTTTAGTATGAGTCACTTCAGGATGAAACTGTACACCATAAAACTGCCGACTTTCATCCGCCATACCTGCTAAAGGTGCATTATCGGTACTTGCCATTACCGAAAAACCTGCGGGAATTTCGGTAACACGATCCCCATGAGACATCCAGACATCTAACATGCCATAGCCTTCAGGGGTAATATGATCTTCAATATCTTTTAATAAAGCCGTGTGATTTCTTGCACGGACTTGAGCATAACCATATTCACGATGCTCTGAAGTTTCTACTGTACCACCCAATTGTGCTGCCATCGTCTGCATTCCATAGCAAATTCCCAGTACAGGCACACCCAACTCAAATACAGCTTGAGGGGCTTGCGGCGGTTCAGCATCAATCACAGATTCTGGTCCACCTGATAAAATAATGCCATTAGGATTAAAGTCACGCACATCCTCATTACTGACATCCCAAGGATATAATTCACAAAAAACACCCGATTCACGCACACGTCGTGCAATCAATTGTGTATATTGCGAACCAAAATCAAGAATAAGAATACGATCAGAATGAAGATCTTGTGTCATCTATGAAAAAACCTTTATAAAATTAAGTACGGTAAACGAAAGCAGTTAAACTAAAACGACCTACTACACGCGGTAGTTAGGGGCTTCTTTGGTAATCATGACATCATGGACATGTGACTCTTTCATGCCTGCGCCACTAATACGCACAAATTGTGGTTTAGTACGCATTTCTTCTAAGTTATGACAACCGACATAACCCATACTGGAACGAATACCGCCTGACAATTGATGAATAATCGGCATGAGTGAACCTTTATACGCAACCCGTCCTTCAATACCTTCAGGAACAAGTTTATCTACCGCATTTTCAGACTGGAAATAGCGATCACTTGAACCATTTGCCATTGCACCTAATGAACCCATACCACGGTAAGATTTATAAGAACGCCCTTGGTAAATTTCAATTTCGCCCGGTGCTTCATCAGTACCTGCAAACATGCCCCCCATCATAACGGAATACGCACCTGCTGCTAATGATTTGGCTACATCGCCAGAGAAACGAATTCCACCATCGGCAATAAAGGGAACACCTGTACCTTTTAGGGCTTTAGCAACATTCATTAATGCCGTCATTTGAGGAACACCGACCCCTGCAACAATACGGGTTGTACAAATAGAACCAGGTCCAATACCGACTTTAACGGCATCTGCACCTGCTTCAATCAATGCTAAAGCGGCATCGCCTGTAGCAATATTGCCACCAATAATTTGCACATCAGGAAAACGATTCTTTAACCAACGTAATTTTTCTAATACACCTTGAGAATGACCGTGAGCCGTATCGACCGTAATCACATCAACACCTGCTTCAACAAGGGCTTCAATACGTTCTTCTGTGCCTACTGCTGTGCCTACTGCTGCGCCCACGCGTAAGCGACCTTGGGAATCTTTACTGGCACTAGGGAAATCTTGGGCTTTTTGAATATCTTTAACTGTAACTAAACCGCGCATTTTAAAGTTATCATTAACCACTAATACTTTTTCAATACGGTTTTCGTGTAAGAGTTTTTGAATACGTCCACGACTTGTCCCTTCAGGGACAGTCACTAGACGTTCTTTAGGGGTCATTCGTGTAGTGACTTGGGCATCTAAATTGAGCTCAAAACGCAAATCACGGTTAGTAATAATACCAACAAGGTCTTCACCGTTGACAACTGGAACGCCTGAAATACGATGACCTCGCATGATCTCAATTACCGTTCTAATGGTTGTGTCCGATGAAACCGTAATAGGGTCTTTGATAATGCCACTTTCAAATTTCTTCACACGGCGGACTTGAGCTGCTTGTTGTGCGGCACTCATATTTTTATGGATAATCCCCAGCCCACCTTCTTGTGCAATTGCAATCGCGAGCTTTGCTTCCGTCACTGTGTCCATTGCAGCAGAAATAAAAGGAATTTTCAGATCTATTTCTGTGGTGAGCTTTGTTGATAAATCAACCTCTGTCGGCAATACCGTTGAGTGGGCAGGGACAAGGAGAACATCGTCAAAGGTTAATGCTTCTTCGAGGATTCTCATAGGGACTTCCTTGATGTAGTGATTCAAGGGGGGATTATATGTAAGTCAGACTAAGTTTTCTAATCATTTATTGATGAAAAATGCAGGATGATTTTGGTGGGTGCTTTGAGCATTGACCCAGCAATTTAAACAAAAGGGCACCATACCACCATGATCTATACCATAATTGAAGCCAATAATAGAAAAAATTAAAGGTAAAGTATGAAATCCCTCTTAATACTGGTATTGACGAGTTTACTTGCTTTACAAACAGTAGAAGCCGATCAATGTGCATATATTGACCAAAAAGAAAGCAATTCTGCCTTAGAATATCTCAAGATAGGGAAAAAATATGTTGAGTTTTGTGAACCGTGTGGAGATACTCTTTTTTATCAGAAAAAAATTAAAACAATCAAATATTTAGAAGTTTATCCTGTTGATAAGAAACAATGGGAAATTAGCTTGAATAAGCTATCAATTGATCTTGCTTACACATATATAAAAGATAAAGGTGGCAGCTTCAAAAATTTATCAAAATTAGCTAACTGTGAATCTGCTAATGTATCGATTGCATTTCCTGCGACGCAGATAGCTACGATAACAGAATCACACTATATTCCTAAAACTAATGAAAAATATCAACAATATTGCAATGATCGATTTGGATTCTGTCTTGATCATCCCAGTATTTTAAAAAAATATTTTTCTGAAAATGGCGATGGCATTACTTTACAAATCGGTAATCTTTCCAGTCAAAGCAATAATGCCTTTAAAATTAATGTTTATGGCAGTCCTCACGGCAATATCGATGCTGCTCCTCATACAGTAAAAGGTATTATGGATTCTGCTAAAAAACGGGTTACAAAAATTACCTTTCAAAAGCAGAAGGATAATTGGTTTGCCTTATCAGGTTATATTGATTCGGGCGATACTATTTTTTATGAAAAAACTTATGTTGGTAAGCAGAACTCAAATACCTTAATGATTCAATATCCCAAAAAATATAAAAAACGCTTCGATAATGTGGTTAACCGTGTTGTCGCTTCATTTAAGCAGGGTGATTTGGAATAATGGTTATTTTTACACGCTGATTATTTTGAGTACTTTATTGGAATCAGCCTGATAAAAGGCTGCTATGGGTTTCAATAAATGTCTCAATATAGGACTGTGAGCGCGCACTGCTGAATCGAGCCACCTCTTTACCTTTTTCAAATAAAATAATGGTGGGAAAGCCTCTGACTTGGAATTGCCCTGCTAACTTCATATTTTTGCCTTCATCCACCTCAAGTTTGGCTAATAAAACTTGTCCTGCATATTCATCAATTATTCGTGCTAAAACAGGCGCAATGAAAATACAGGGTGAACACCAGTCTGCCCAAAAATCGACTAATACAGGATGTTCAAAAGAGGGTTCTAATACTTTGTTATTAAACTCATCGACATTAAAATCATATAGATATTGAGAATTGGACATAACTATTTACTCCCTAACCAAAACATTTCGCCATTATTTAAGAATTCTTCTGCGGGGATATAATGTGTACCATCACAAGAGAAGTTTAAAGCCACCATACCATTGATAATATTGAGGGAAGCGGCACGTAAGTACACGGTTTCATCAGCAAAACGTAATGCCTTAAATTGTTTAAAAATCTGGGGAATTTGCTCTGCTGATACGACAGCATCCTGAGGATAAGGACGAGCAGGATAGGCAAGGCAAGTATTATCTAATTCCGCTTGAGAATGAACTCGATAGTGATAAGGGTCATCATAAAGCCAAAGTGTGGCTCTGGAGCTGGAAAAATGTAATTTAGCGTGGAAAATTCCCCGTGATTGTAATAGTTCTTCAATAATACTAATGGTGTCATCAATATTTTGATCCATTAAGCTAGGAATCCTAGATTGCATAAATACGGTACTACGAATAGAAGGATCACCTTTAATTTGTAACCATATTCTGCGATCTTCAGTGGTTTCATTCTCATTGGGTAAAGAGAGTAAACTAAAATCTGCCACGATATAGCCCAGTAAACCGTCAGGATCATCTAAACTATATTGATCAGAGCGCACGGCTTTGATGACACTAATACAACTATGTCCATCTAATCGATCAATATACACGGGGGATAAACGAATACCTTGAACAGGATGTTCAATTAAAAAATAGGGTCTATTGGCTAAGTTCTGTCCAAACCCTTGGGGATCAATACGGTCGTGATAAATCTGCGAGCTAATTTGTTTGCCTTGGGGGTCAATAGCATAGAGTAAATTACTGCGTTTTAGGGGTGAACTAGATTCCAAACACTCCAAGAGTGCGGCATCTAATTTCTCACGATCGTTCCAAACATCAAGACCATGTTGTACTGCGTCCTGCATAGAATCTTTTAGATAGTCGGCTAAACGTAATTTACGTTCATCAATACTGTTATCAAAGCTGGTTTTCATCAATATAAGGGTATTATTAGGTGATTGAATAAGGGATATTAATGGAAATAGTTATATTTGTTTGCTAATTATTTTTTTTGACTTTTTTTATGGTTAATCGAGCATACATAAAACTACCGAGATAAAGCGCGAAGCTAAACCCTAACATGCCTATTCCATAAACTTCTTCTGTAGGCGTTAATAAAAACCAAAACCCAAACAGTATATAAAACAAAGCTGTAAAGCTTGCATAAGCATGTACAGAGGTAATGCCCGATAATATTCCTTTGGTTAAAAAGGCTAGGGGTAAGAGAAAAATAGCGAACTCAATTGAGCGCGGTAAATATTCTGGAGTACTGAGCCATGTATTCCAAATAATAATCAGCGCGATTAAGCCAAATAAACCGACAATGGCGATCCATTGCCAAAAACGTGCGTTTTTTATCATAGTATTCCTCAAGCGCTATCAATGCTGATAACGATTAATTTGTTAGTGAATATTTTTGCTAGTCAGTCATTATTACTGAGCAAGCTTGGCAAGACGTTTTCCGAGTGCAATACACAAACGCTTTTCTTCTTTGCTAATGGTATTGCGATTGTCTGCTCCTGCGACATGACTTGCACCGTATGGAGTTCCCCCCGATATTGTTGTGAGTAAATCAGATTCAGTATAAGGCAGTCCACAAATAATCATACCGTGATGCAATAAGGGAATCATCATGGATAATAAAGTGGCTTCTTGTCCGCCATGTAAACTGGATGTTGAAGTAAATACGGCGGCAGGTTTATCTACTAATGTTCCTGATAACCACTCTGCACTGGTTTTCTCCAGAAAGTACTTTAACGGGGCTGCCATATTGCCAAAACGGGTTGGACTACCGAGGGCAAGTGCATCACAATGACGTAAATCATCCAGTTCAACATAAGGAAATCCAGAACTAGGAATACGATCAGTGGTAGCTTCACAAGTCGCTGATATTTCAGGTACAGTGCGTATTTTAGCCTGTGTATTACTGACACTTTCAATTCCCCGTGCCAACAAATTTGCCATTTTTGCGGTTGCACCCTGATGACTATAGAAAAGAACAAGAATAGTTTTCATACGATTTCCAATAAAATTTTATAAGTGGATTTAAATTAATCCTGACATCTTAAAGAGAAAGGACTAGAGTTTATAGCGAAAGGTGCTGCAATATCTCTCAGGCGGGAGACAAAATGTAAACTTTACAATTTTTCCTATCTATAATTTAATAACGATACAAAATAAATTTAAATTAAATCATTACAAATGAGGTTTTATCATGCGACTACTACAATGGACGGTGTTACTCGCCACAATTCTATTCACATCACAGGCATTTGCAATCAAGGATTTTGCATTTAAAGATATTGATGGTAATCAACATAAGTTGTCAGACTATCAAAAGGACGGTAAATGGACATTGGTTAACTATTGGGGAGTCAGTTGTGCGCCCTGTCGTGCCGAAGTCCCTGAGCTTAACAATGTGGTACGTAAACACGGTAAAAAAGTGACCGTACTGGGTATTGAACTTATGTCATCAACGGATAATAAAATCCGTAAATTTATGAATAGTAATGGTATGCGTTTTACTGTTGCAGGCACACAAAGCAGTGTTATCAATCCATTAGGAACAATTCGTAGATTACCGACTACATTTATTATTTCTCCTGAAGGTCAACTCGTCAAAACTCATCAAGGCGTACTGACTGAAAAAGATGTAAAAGGTTATTTAGCAACCAGCCAAGGCAGTAGTAAAAAAGCAGAAGTTAAACCCGCCGCTGCTCCTGAAGCAAAGCAAGTAGAAGCAAAGCCTGTACCTACTCCTGAACAAAAGCCAGTTGCTAAAGTAGAAAAGCGAGCGGAGCCAAAGGTCGAAGCTAAACCTGTTCCTGCACCCAAAGTTGAAGCAAAGAAAAAAGATACAAGTCACGATATTTTAATGGGTATCGATGCGGATGACTTTTTCTAAGTCTTAAATGTATTAATTTATCGGTCTAAATCTGCCATACGATTCATGACATGAAAAATCACATTTTGCTCATTCACTCCCGTGAGCAAATGTGCACCAGGACCTAAAGCATATATTCCTACGTCTTCAGCAGCATGTGTTTCTATGCCGTGTGGAATTAGTGCTTCTTGATGATAGCCCGATTGTCTCGTATCAATCATCGTCAAATCTTTTCTGCCTGCATCAACAGGTTTTGCATAACGTATATCAGCATTGCTTTCTTTACCTAAATTTACAAAACCGCGTCCATTAGCATAACCCAATGTCGTATAAGGAAGACCATCTTCCGCCTTACTCAGTTCAGTTTCAGGATTACCCTGCTCATCATTACCAATGACCTTACCTAAAATTGGATTACCTCGAGTCGGATAGCCTGCAATCGTAAAGGCATGACTATGATCCGCCGTCACAATAATTAAGGTATCTTGCTTAGAGGTTTTATCAACGGCTATTTGAACTGCGTCAGAAAGTGCAATAGTTTCGTTCAGTGCATGATAGGCATTACCAATATGATGAGCATGGTCGATCCGACCTGACTCAACCATTAAAAAGAAACCATCTTTATCTTTTTTTAACTGATCAATGGCTTTTGCTGTCATCTCAGCAATCGAAGGTTCACCGCCTATATCATTGGCTCGATCTGCCTCATAGTGCATACTTGAACTATTGAATAAGCCAAATAGTTTATCGGTGCTATTCGTATCAACAGCCTCTAACTCTGCTTTAGTTTTAATATATCTTCCTGTTGGATATTTACTTTTCCATTCAGCAATTAAATTACGACCATCGATACGCTTACCTGCTTTTCCTTCAATGTCGGTACTCGTTGTGGGTAAAAAATTTCGTCGGCCGCCGCCCATGACAACCTCAATACCATCACCATAATTAAAGTTAATTAATTGATCCGCAATATCTTTACAGCCATTTTTCTTTGCCTCTTCCGATAATTGATAATCACCTTCCCAGTTACGTTCAGATGATTTTGCATAGGTTGCTGCTGGGGTTGCATGAGTGATTCGTGCCGTTGAAATAATACCTGTGGCTTTACCCACATTTTCAGCCATCTCTAATGCTGTGCCTAATTCTAACCCTTGGGAACTAGCACAATTACCTCGGACAACAGATTCAGCCACACTAAGAACCCCTGCTTTTGTTTTTACCCCTGTGATGATAGCCGTCATCGTACCCGCAGAATCAGGGGTTTGCTGATTGGTATTATAGGTTTTAGAGAAACCTGAAAAAGGGAATTTATCAAAACTCAATTGATGTTCTTCCCCGTATTTACCTGCCCGTTGACCCGCTAAAATGCGGGCTGCTGTCACCGTTGAGACACCCATACCATCACCAATAAATAAAATAATATTCTTGGCTTTGCCTTTTTCGGTGGTCATCGTACGGGCAGCGGCAGTTGATACTATTGCCGCACCCTGATCAAACCAAGTCTTTGCCTTAGGAACAGTATTGTTTATGATGGGTATCGATGGATGATTACGATGATTGACATCGTGAGTATTATCACTACAAGCAGCTAAAACAAGGCTGATTGCACTCCCCAATACTAAAAATTTCACGGACTTTTTCATCTTGCAGATTTTAAGGCTATTTCCGCTTAGATGACTTATTGCTTGAACGTCTATTTTGATTCGAGTTACCACGCTTAGCCTGATTACCCTGTTTAGGTTTACCGTAATAACGACGTTTTTGGGGTGTATTTTGATTCGACTTCGGCTTATTTGCTCGGGCTTGGGACGATTTACGCTTAGGCTGTTGATTATTAGCAGGCTTCTTTTCTGGAATAGGCTTGCTACCAGAAGAAGGGACATCATGATCAGGTTCAAAGCCATCAATTAGCTTACGCTCTAGCGTTTGCTTAATTAATTTTTCAATATCGTATAGTTGTTTGAATTCATCAGCACTAACTAATGAAATCGCCTGCCCTTTTGCTCCTGCACGCCCTGTACGCCCAATTCGATGGACATAATCTTCAGCAACATTGGGTAAATCCACATTAACCACTTGAGGGAGTTGCTCAATATCTAAACCACGCGCAGCAATATCTGTTGCGACTAATACTCGGACTTCGCCTGATTTAAAATTAGCTAAAGCTCGCGTACGTGCGCCTTGGCTTTTATTACCATGAATCGCAGCAGCATTGACTCCACGCTCATCCAAGTATTTTGCGAGGCGATTTGCACCGTGCTTAGTGCGACTAAAGACTAAGACTTGTTGCCATTGTTGTTCGGTAATCAAATGTAATAGTAACGCTGATTTACGTTTTTTATCGACAGGACAAATCCACTGCTTAACCGTATTTGCCGTGGCATTACGGGGGGTCACGGAGATTTCAACAGGGAAATACAACATACCTTTGGCCAAAGTACGAATTTGATTGGAGAAAGTGGCTGAAAACATCAACGTTTGACGTTTCTTGGGCAAAGCCGCAATAATTTGACGAATATCGTGGATAAAACCCATATCCAACATACGATCTGCTTCATCTAAAACAAGCGTCTCTAAATGTTGAAATTTTACTGCACCTTGTTGATATAAATCTAATAAACGTCCAGGAGTCGCAACGAGAATATCCACGCCTTGATTGAGTCGGTTGATCTGTCCAGAGGCTTTAACACCGCCAAAAACAACACTGGAGTTAATGGATAAATATTGACTATAGCAACGCACACTATTATTAATTTGTGCTGCCAATTCTCGGGTGGGCGTTAATATTAACGCCTTAATGTATTTGGGCTCCCGTCTTTTTCGGTTCTGGCTTAATTTTTCTAATAAAGGTAGGGTGAAACCTGCGGTTTTACCTGTTCCTGTTTGTGCGGCAGCCATAATATCTTTGCCGTTTAAGATAATAGGAATAGCTTCAAGTTGAATCGGAGAGGGCTTATCGTAACCCTGTTCAGCGATGGCTTTTAGAATGGGATCTGACAAGCCTAAGGATGCAAAGGGCATAAAAATTTCTCTAATCAGTTTATATTATTGGGTGTTTATTAACGGGCGCATCATACAGGATTTTCATGACTCGACACTTATAATCGACTCCTTTAATCTGATAGATTCGTACATAAATTTAATAAAAATTAAACTCGGATTAAATCCCTAAAAATAACAATAAATAGGCATATATTATGAATCACGGGTATTTAGCGATGCTGCTCGTTGTCACAACAGTATCATGGAGTGTCACAGTTTCAGCAAAAAGTTCGGTTTTTTGGGAAAACCTAACGGTTAGCAAAACAGTACATTTAAAAAAACATATTAAAAAAAACCGTTCTCGCACCCGTTGGGCGGCTTCGCGCGGTAGTAAGATCACGGCACGTTATCAGGAAAAAATAAAGAAGACAGAACCAAAGACAAAAGAGGCTAAAACCAAAAAGGCACGTTCTTGTAGTCGGGTTAAACAAGCGCAACAATTGCCTAAAAATTGTGTTAAAAAAACTCGATCAACCCGCAGTGGTATTGTTAGCCAAATTAAATATTTAAAATCGCTTCATGCTCGTAAAAATGCCAAAGCGCGTTATGCGAATTATCAAAATGTAGGTAATCGCCATTTATTAGGAACAGCTCGTTCCCTCTTAAATTGGTTTGATCGTGGTGGAACGATCTCTGATGATTTTGATTTACATCGTTTGGGAGTGAATACCGAAAAGGTTAAATATACAGGTTATTTTACCCCCTCTCTCTCCGCAAGAAAGTACCCAAATAATGAGTACCGTTTCCCCATTTATGGTGCACCGAAGAATGGACATTTTCCAACCCGTGGAGAAATTTTTAAGGGGATATTACGGGGCAAAGGTTTAGAAATTGCATGGACGAATGACGCAATGGCTTATTATGAAATACAAGTCCAAGGTTCAGGCAGTCTCAGTTATCCCAATGGAAAAGTTTTACAGTTACATTTTGCAGGTAAAAGCCCTGCCAAATTTATTGCTATTAGTCGTTATATGCAGAAAAAGGGTTATATCAAACGCCCTTCCGCCTCATTAGTTAAAAATTGGATGAAAAAGAATCCTAATCGGGTCGAAGAAGTACTCGCGGCAAACCCCCGTTTTGTATTTTTTAGCTTGTCTAAGCGCGGTCGTAGTCAAAAAACTGCCTCAGGTCGCCCATTGATTGCAGGACATACGGTAGCTGTGGATACTCGACAAATTCCATTCGGATCGGTATTGCTTGCAGAATTACCAATAAGAAATGCAAAAGGTAAGGTAACACGTAAAGAATGGCGTTTATTATTTCCACAAGATCGTGGTGGCGATATTAAAGGTACAAAACGTTTAGACCTTTATACAGGTCGAGGTGATCGAGCCAAGCGTTTAACCCGTGCTGTAACAGGAATGGGACGAGCTTACTTACTTACCAATAAAACAGCGAGAAGTCGCTCTCGTATCCGAACCGCAGCCCGTTAGTCACTTAGCTCGTTATTGCCATGACGGATCCATAATCGACTCTCGACCTAACCTTTGAATAAATACACAACAAATAACCCCTAATATAATGCGTAAAGATTCAGGTTTCATACGCTATATGGTTTAAACTAAAAGGTGACCGACTATCAAGTTGAAACAGAAACAAACGAGACCGATTATGAGTTCAACCCGTATAACAGGCGCAATTCTTGTCCTGCTGCTCATTAGTATTCTTGCTTTTGAAGTATCAGGAATGGGAATCTCTGCTTACTTCCTTAACAATGGTGTCAGTATTAGCTATTTTTCAATGCTTTTAGAGACAGTTGCTATTGTTGTGATTGTAATTGTCCTAATGATTAGCCTCTTCAGCCTGTTTACAACCACCTCTTCCAGTAAAAAAAGTCGCAAATTGGCGCAACAAGTTGTCACAGACTTAACTGAGAAGCATTCTGAGGCCAAGCAAGTTATGTTGAAAATGCATGAACATGAAAAATCGGTATCAGGTTTAACAGGAAAATTACATCAGCGTTTAAAAGTACTGGACCAAATGCATCATGTTGCAGAACAGCGTAGTGAAAAGTTGGAGCAAACCACTGACCGTTTACAATCACATGAGCGCGATTTACAGTTAGCGACAGATAGTATCGGTACGCGTTTAGAGCAAGTACAAACCTATTGGGATGATCAACTTGAAGAAACGGTTGATACCGTGCAGCGTATTCGGACACGTTTAGGCAGCAGCTTGTCACATGTTGATAACAGTATGGGGCGTTTAAAAGAGCAAGAGGCGATTGCACAGCAGCTTACTAGCAAATTACTAAAAAGTTATGAAGTACAAGCCTTTGCACAAAAAGAAAATAATGCTATTTCGACTCAAGTGCGTAAAAGCCTTGATGCTACCTTAAGTGAATCGAATCAACTGCTACAACACTTACAGAATTATCATCACAATGCTAAACAAACTTTTAATAACTTTTCCAGCAAAATGGAAGAATATGAAAGTCGTTCTTATGAACACTTTGAGGATGTGTTTGGTAGTGCAGATAGAGCCAATGAAGAGTTACAAGCGAACCTTAAGCAAAGTCAAACCGTGATGACTCAACTGAATAGCTATGATCAGAATGTCAAAGCATTGAGTGAAAAAGTCAGCTCTCAGCTAGAAAACCTAGAGATGGATCGTGTCAGTATTGTGACAAAAACCCTCAAAGAAACCAGTGAACTCTGTCATGACCTTAAGCAAGGTATGAGTGAGACACAGAGCGTATTATATGGACTAAAATCTTTGAATAAAGATGATAAAACAGCAAGTCAGCAACTTACTGAACAAACACGATCGAATCAGAGTAGTGATATTAACACTAAAGATGACTATCAAGTGAGCTTAGATAGTATTGAGCTGCCTGATCAAAATCAGTGTGCTATTGAAGCTAACAGTAAAAAAAATACGGAGGAGAAAAATTTAGTGTCCTTCTTTGCACGACGCTAAATTAAACCCTCATTATTCATTCCTAACATGATTTATACTGTAAATGGAAAATTGCACCACTACTCGAATTACTCGAATCTACACTGATACTGCTACTGCTATTGCTTGCTTTAACTCTAGCGTTAATTTTAAGCACCATATTTTCACCACATTTTGAAACCTTTTTGCTCATTCCAGCTAAGTTATCTTTGATGTAATAACTATCACCTTCTTTATTTTTAGTAAAATTATTCTGTTTGGTCTTTCCTGAGCCTGAAATTTTATAACTACGCTTAAGTTCCCCTTTTCCTTTGACAAAGCCCTGATAATTAGCTGTCAAAGTAGAAACTCTCATTCCTGCGGGGACTGTTATCGGGATCGTTAGGGAGCAACTTTTATTACTCGGTGAGGCAATAAACTTCTTGAAAGATATAGATAAAGTCTTTTTATTAGGGGTAAGAGAATATTTTGATGATCCCGAACAACCACTTCCTTTCATGATAGGCGCACCAAATTGTCCATCTTGTGCATAGCTGGGTGTACTCCATGCTAATAAAGAAAAACAATAAGTAGTGGTTATTAATAGGCTAGTAATTTTCATTTTGTAACTCATAGATAAATAATTGGATTAATAATAAACAGCTTTTAAAAGATAACTGAACCATCAATTAATAATTTTTGATTTGATTAAATTTTATAATAATAATTTTTAATCACAGGATATAAATTATTAGTGCTCTTACTTATTAAGACGCAAATTAAGAAAAAAAGGTTCTTAATTTATTTAAAAATTTAAATTTAGAATAATATTTATCAATTTAAATTTTATTTGAAATAATTGTGATATAATAGTACGGTTTGATTATTTGAGAATAACCATTTGACAACTATTTAATTCACTTAAGCCTGTTACTTCAATCAATGTAGCTAAACTGATTAATTTTTATTGATGTTTTTTATAATTATTGTTCAACTGCTAATAAAACAACGACTATGGACTAAAGTCCATAGTTTCAGGTTACGACTGAAAGTCGCAGTTTCGGCTAAAGCCGACTAGAAGCTATCTGTCTAAAAGACAGTTTAAAGTTGACTTAAAGTCAGTCGATACTAAAATTATCATCATTATGGTT
>WFRR01000004.1 GCA_015486375.1 Thiotrichaceae bacterium | reverse complement strand
GTTATCGATTCCCGAAGTACCCGATGCTTGGATCGTACAACAACTAGGACATGCGGATACGACGATGCTTTACAAGCATTATGGTCAACTTATGCAGTCAAGAAATAGAAAAAGAATTGTAGATATTGCCGCATTACACTTGCAACAATATAAATAACTCCTGTAGAACCTACTGCCTATTCCAAACACGATTCCGAATAGGCAGTTATGAAACTTAATACATTGATACTTATGGTAAATTTAAGTGTTTACTTAGAGGTTTCAAGTCCCTCCCTCGGCACCAAGTTTAGTTTTTCCTCTTTTGTAGTTTCAAAAATATTCTTATAAAACAATCACTTAAAAATTACCAACTATTTTTAACCCGTATTTTCCTGTATAAAAATTAAACTTCCCGTTCCATTCTGTTCCATATCTTCAGCTTAATTTATGTACAAAATATAGCTAATATGCTTAGAGAAATCATCAAATTAACCTATATCGCAACAATCAGCCTATTTCACTCGTTCCAATAACCAGTTTGATACCAAATCTAGCGTAAAGCCCCAAAGTCCTGATGATAAGAATACTACTTGCTTTGCCTCCGATACTGAGAAAAAACAAAAAGTAATAACGCCTGAAATCAAGGAAGCAGTGGAAGAGAATTTGATTGGCTTCTATAATCGATTAGAACAGTCTTATAAAAATTTTGTAAAAAAAATATTATAACCCAAGAGTATGACATTAATTTTAAGGAGATATCATGCTCATAGAGATGATTGCGCTGACGGGGATTTTTAGCGTAGGCTATAAAAAATTCCAGCAACAAAAGAAAAAATACACCAAAGACCTGCTTATTAAACAAAAACGACAGACCTTAGAATTAAAAGCCAAACAAGCAGAGAAAACAGAGGCTGCTATCACGAGTTATGCCCCCACCAGAGCCTTAGCTATAACTCCCAAAGACTTGGTTATGTTGGCAGGCGCAATGGGTCTATCAGCTATCGGTTTGACCCTCTATCATCCATTGTATTATCTTGCCCCACCCTTAATACTCTATGCAGCACGCAAACGCTTCTTTAGTGCTTACGAACTGTCAAAGAAAAAACAAGTGGGCATTGAAACCTTATCGTCAATCTCTGTGTTGGGCGCAATAATTAGTCAACATTTTTTTATTGCCAGTTTACTTGGCTTTATCAATGGGTTTGGTGATTTTTTAGCATCACGTATTGTTGATGACTCTCAACATAAATTAGCTAATCTGTTTCAAGATATGCCAAAAGCTGTGTGGCTACTCAAAGAGGGTGTTGAGATATCGATTTCTTTAGACGATGTAAAAATAGACGATATTTTAGTCGTCAGTGCAGGAGAAATTATTCCTGCCGATGGTCGTATTATTTGGGGTACAGCAGAGATTGATGAGCAGCGTTTTACAGGCGAATCCGTGCCAGTAGAAAAAACTATTGATGATGAAGTCTTTGCCATGACACTGATTCTATCAGGCAAAATTCATTTAAAAATAGAAAAAGCAGGCAGTGAAACCAGTGCAATGCAAATTGCTCACATTTTAGACCATACCGCTGATTATAAATCGAGTACCGTATTAGAAGCGCAAGCCTTATCACGCCAATTAATTAATCCTGCCTTACTGGTCAGCGCTCTCACATGGCCAATCTTTGGCTTTTCTGCTGCGATTGGCGTACTCTTTTTACATCCTAAAGAACGGCTACAAGTCTCCGCTCCTATCAGCTTAATGACCTACCTCAAACAATCAATCGATGATGGTATATTAATTAAAGACGGTCGTTCATTAGAATTACTCTTTAAAGTTGATACCATCGTCTTTGATAAAACAGGCACACTGACTGAAGATAAACCCCATGTTGGTCAAGTTCATGCCTTGGCTAACTATGACGATGATGAAGTACTCTATTACGCAACGATTGCAGAACACAAACAAAGCCACCCTTTAGCTCAAGCGATTTTTGAAGAAGCGAAAAAACGCAATATTGAACGCCACGAACCTGAACATAGTGAATTCCACCTTGGTTATGGGGTTAAAGTGACCAGCCAAGGGAAAACTATTCTGGTGGGCAGTATGCGTTTTATGAGAGCAGAAGGCATGAATATTTCTGAACAAGTACAACAATTACAAGAAGATGCCCGTTTACAAGGTCACGGCATTATTATGGTTGGTATTGATACTGAGGTCGTGGGTGCCATTGAATTATTACCCACCATCCGCGCCGAAGCAAAAGCCACTATCCAAGCATTAAAACAGTTAGCACAAATTAAACAAACCTACATTATTTCTGGTGATCATGAAGCCCCCACGCGTAAGTTAGCCGATGAACTTGGCATTGATCATTATTTTGCGCAAACTTTACCGCAACAAAAAGCAGAACGCATTGAAAATTTACAACAAGATGGGGCTTTTGTGTGCTTTATCGGTGATGGTATTAATGATGCAATTGCCATGAAACAAGCACAAGTTTCCATTTCCTTAAGTGGCGCATCACAACTCGCTACCGATACTGCACAAGTTTTACTCTTAGAACAAGGTATTACACATTTACCGCGCTTATTTGAATTGGCACAAGGCTTTAATCATCATATGAAACGTCAGTTATCCATGATTCTTGCACCTTCAATGTTTGGTATGGTTATGATTGTATTAGCGGGTGCGGGTATGTCTGCCATTATGCTACTTAATATGTTAAGTCTTACCACCACACTGAGTTATTCGTTGATAGATCATCCGAAAGAGAAAAAGAAAGTAGTGCTGAGTAATTCGGAGGAATAATTAAATAAGTCTCGATATCTCAGGCAATAATCAGTCTATTAGCTTGCTTCAATCATTCAATATGGGCAGCACTAATTTAAAAAATACAAATAAGGAGATATTGTGAAGATTATGCTTATACGGTAATTTTTTAACGACAATCGGCTATAATTTGCTGCTTATAAAATAAACCACATTGAGATGATTAAGAAATAACCTGTATTTTTTATCTTATTCTTTGTATAAACCACCATTGGAGTAGTCAATGCAGCAACCCCACCGAATTATTTATTGTTCTTCAATCTTAGCGTTATTAACTGCCTGTAATAGTGGTAGTGATGGGCTACAAAAAAATACAGATCAGGCTCTGTTTTCTCTACCTAATGTCGCAGCTAAACCTTTGCAACGTTCTAGTACTCCACTCGCAGCAACAAGCAATATAGCCTCGACGACTGTCACTGAAGCGAATACCACTAATTACTTTAAATTAAGTTTAAGTGCCGCACTAAGCACTGATGCCACTGTGAGTTATACAACTAAAGAGGGTACTGCAACAGAGGGTTCTGATTATACTAAAGAATCAAAAACGGCAACTATTCCTGCAGGTGAGACGAGTGTACTGATTGGGATTAATATTTTAGACGATACGAAAGTTGAATCCAGTGAAACATTTTCATTAGTAATAACGAATCCTACGGGAGGAACTTTTGCCACAGGTGTGACTGAACTCACTGCAACCCACACTATTTTAGATGATGACTCAACAAGCAGTACTTCTTCTGGCTTATCCTTGAGTAGTCATGCTTTTAAGAATACAGGCAGTGATCATTTTGTTTTACCGTTGCAATATACGTGTGATGGAGCTTCGGGGGGAACATCACCCACTCTCACATGGTCTAATATACCCTCAACAGCGACTCATTTAGTACTGACTATGAATGATGGTAGCAATGCCAATTTTACCTTATTTAATATTGCAACATCCAATAGCACATTATCAGAAGGCAGTTTATCACTCGGTACTATGGCAACAGGGGATAATGCCAGTTATGTTGTTCCTTGTGGAAGCAATGGAGATACAACAACTTACACCTTCACCCTTTATGCAATTTCTAGCGCACTTTCTCTGGGTGCAAGTGCCACTCAAGCACAAGTTATTTCCGCTGCTAATGATGTATTAGTAGAAAAAACAACCTTGGTTACTCAACGCACGCGTCGTGCGAATCATACAAGTTATGCACCCACTTCTGGAACAACATCCTGTACAGAAAAAACAGCCCATTTTAATCAATATTCTCGCTTACATAGAAAGATTGAATGTGATGAAACCAATAATAAAATGAGTATTATTTCCTATATTGGTGATGGTTTAAAAACGGCTGAAAGTAAACAACAAGTCCAAGTGGGAATTACCAGCTGGATTGGTCGTTTAGCCTTACCAACAGAATCAGGGCATTCCATTAAAATTACGCCTAACTTTCTAACAGGTGTCAATAATAATTTAAGATGTGATGGCGTAGAAACCCTTGGTATTACCGTTGATGGGCAAACCATATTGCCTTACTACAAACAAGCAGGGGGGGGTGGAAATAGTACAAGCTGTGGCCCTACCGATGGCAGTGATTATTCAGGTAGAGATACCATTGTATTGGGAGAAGTTGACCAATGTTATGGACATTCCCCTAATGGTGAAGGCTATCACATGCATGGCGCACCGATTTGTTTAATGGATGTGCATGATCCTAGTAAACCTATTGCTTATATGACGGATGGTATCCCATTATACTTTGGAGAAGGTGGCGGACAAATCACGAATACCACACATGGACAGGCGGTGGGAAGTTCAGTCACTGCAATTAACTATGGTGGTGGTTTATATGAACATCTCAGTTACTTACCCACCGATAGAGACTTAAATAAATGTAATGCCTATGATATTAATGGTGATGGAGCTGTTTCAGGTTATGTCTATTACACGACCAAAGATGCACCTTATGCTATCGGTTGTTATATGGGTACAGCTGAAGATTTTGGTAATCCTGGTGCTGATAACACACAATATCCTAAATTTACTACTAAAGAAGGGGCTACAGATCATAGAGAAGGCTGGCTAGGGCAAGTGTTAGGTGAACCGATGAAAGGCGAGGTGATTTCTAATACTACGGGTACGTTTAACGGTAATACTTATAATATTACGGACTTTACAGTGACTGACACAGCACTTTCATTTCTAACCGCAGGTAATACGGCTCAAGTGTTATGGCGTGTTACTTCTACAAGTGATTCAACTACTTGTTTTGAATTTAGATACCGTAAAGATAAAAATAATACCAGCAATGATGAAACAGAAACTATTTGTTCAGATAGAGCAGTACCGTCAACAACATTAGATTTCACTCCATTCGGATAAGGTATGACTTTTTATAAATTAAAAACATGGCTATTCGCGTTGTTTCTAATTGTATTCGTAGCACCCTGTACTTATGCCCACGGCATAAGTACCGCTACAGCAAAAATAGAAATGCGCCCAGGAAATTTAATTGAATTAAAGATCCAGTTTAATTTAATTGATTTACTTAACCATAATGAAAAAAAGTACTCTTTGCCGCTGATCGCATCATTATCAGAGGAGAAATTTGGACTTTTTTACAAAGAAATTGTTAAATTATTTAAACAAAATTTAATCATTAAAATTGCGGATCAACCGATAAATAGCAATGCAAGATTACCGACTCAAGCACAGATGTTTGCTTTGTTAAAAAGAGAATTTATTGAAACAAAATTTTCTAAGAATCAACAGAATATACCTTACACCTTCAGTGATCGGCGTTTTTATCAGGTATTTTATTTTGATTTTAGACTCAAAAACCCACAAGATTTAGAAAAATTATTCATCCAATTTCCGCAACAATTGGGGACAATTTATACGACATTTACACAATCCAGCAACCAAGAAATTCATCAAGGCGACTCTTGGAAATACTCACTAAGACATTCACCTAAGCAAGCACAGAAAGCAGCAACGATGAGTCACTCTTACGACCAAAAATCTCACTGATATAAACAAAGTACTCTACCCAAGCCATTTTATCTTATTTTTTATAAATCGAGCCATTGGAGTTATTCGTCAATGCAAAAATCTTACCAAGTCATCTATTTTTCTTCAATTCTAGCCTTACTAACTGCCTGTAATAATAGTGAATTACAAAACAGTACAGATCAGGTAGTATTTTCTCTACCTAATATATCTGTCACACCTTTACAACGCTCTTCAAATCCATTAGCAGCAACCACTAATACAGCTTCAACAACGGTAACGGAAGCCAATACCACTAACTACTTTCAGCTCAGCCTAAGTGCAGCAATGAGTACGGATGCCTCTGTCAGTTATAAAACTAAAAATGGAACAGCGATTGCAGGTTCTGATTACAGTGCTGAGTACAGTATCAATTCGGGTACTGCCACGATTTCAGCAGGGGAAACCAGTATTTTGATTGGTATTGATATTTTTGAAGATAGTATTTCTGAACTGACTGAGAGTTTTTCCTTAGTAATTAGTAACCCTGTTGGGGGAATCTTTCCGTCTGGAACTACTGAAATTACCGCCACTCATACCATTTTAGATAATGATGCGAGTAGTAGCTCACCGATTGATATTACGGATAGCATTTTTACTAATACCTCCAGTAGTTGTGCAGATTATGTGAATAGTTATCAATCATCTGTGTCTGATGTTAAAAGAAATCAAAGTTTTCAAGGTAGTTTGAGCATTTCACTCAGTGGCAATAAATGTAACTTTACGAGTAATGCCATCCCCAATCACAACTTTCAAGATGGTTCAGCTTCCTTCGCCACCAATGTTTCAGAACAAAATCAAAGTTTTTCTGTCACCACGAGTCCTGTCGCTGCGAGTAGCAGCACTGAATTATCTCTTAATATCGACAATGGTATTTTCCTAAATGGAGCTAAATTAGATTTATTAGCGGCTGCTTGTTATAACGTAGGGGATGAAAAAATAGGCTGCTTTGATATGAATACTCCGTGGCGTTTTGATCCTATGTCACCCCTAAATGATTTTGGTACAGATAGTCACAATGCTCATACTCAACCTGAAGGGACATACCATTATCACGGATCACCTGTTGCGATGTTCTATAATGATACAGCGGTTATTTCTCCTGTTATTGGTTTTGCTGCGGATGGTTTTCCTATCTATGGTTCTTACTTTGATGACAATGGTACGACTAGAAAAGCGACTTCTAGTTATCAATTAAAACAAGGTGCTCGTGTTGCTATTAGTGGAGAAAATCCGGGTGATAGCTATGATGGTAAATATGTTGATGATTATGAATATAAAAGTGGGGCAGGTGATTTAGATGAATGTAATGGCATGACCGTTAATGGTAGCTATGGTTACTATGTAACTGATAGTTATCCTTGGGTAATGAAATGTTTTACGGGTACGCCTGATTCCTCTTTTTCTAAACAACCCTAATTGTTTTAAAATATACCGTCAGGAAAGAGAATTAATGACAATCCATCGACCCCTTACTTTGTCGAATGCCTTAAAACGTGCTTATCAGCAGTTAGAAACACAGAGTGATTCTGCTAAATTTGATGCTGAATTATTACTTGCAAAAGTATTAGATAAAGATCGCAGTTATCTGTATACATGGCCAGAAAATATTCTAAGCATTGAACAGCAGCAAACCTTTGAAGAATTGATACAAGCCCGTATTCAGGGACAAGCAGTAGCTTATTTAGTGGGAGAACAAGCCTTTTGGACGCTCAATCTAAAAGTCACTTCGGATACATTAATTCCACGTCCTGAAACAGAGTTACTGATTGAAACTGCGCTGGAGTATTACTCCACTGAAGCGAGTTTATCTATTTTGGATTTAGGCACGGGTTCAGGTGCAATCGCTTTGGCACTAGCAAGCGAATTTCCGCATAGCCAAGTACTTGCCGTCGATATTTCTCCCGCAGCCCTTAAAGTGGCTCAACACAATGCATACGCGCATCAACTGGATAATGTGCAATTTTTACATTCCAGTTGGTTTAGTCAAATTCCTGCTCAGCAATTTGATTTAATTATAAGTAATCCCCCTTATATTGAAAGTGATGACCCACATCTACAGCAAGGTGATTTACGCTATGAACCCCAAATAGCTCTCGCATCGGGTATTGATGGTTATGATGCCATTCAAGAAATTATTCAAAATAGTTCTGCTTACTTAAAGCCTCAAGCTTATTTAATGCTAGAACACGGTTATCAGCAAGCAGCAAGGACTCAACACTATTTATCTCAAGCCAATTTTGAAGCTATTCAGTCACGACAAGATTTAGCCAAACATGAACGCATTACCATAGGGCGTTTACCAACAAATTAAAGGACTTTGCTCACCCAGATGATTTAAACGTATCTGTTGGCATTGACTATCACTGGATTGACGATTATCCGCATCGGCAATAGCGGTATAACCGAGACAAGGCGTAGCTTTATCTGAACTACAATTTTCTGGTAAGACTTGGGTAATACTGAATTGATAAGGGGCTTTATCAGCTTGGGCGTTTTGAGTTTGAGCTTGTACGCTATTGTGTAATATATCCAAACTAGCGGCATAACTGAGATGTTGTAGAAAATATTCTTCTTGCTGTTGAGCCATAATTGATAGGGCTGTTTTTGCTTCAATACGTTGACTTTTCTGGACTTGTTTCAGATAGCTAGGATAAGAAAAAGAGGCGAGTACCGTGATAATCGCTACGACAATTAAGATTTCGAGTAATGAAAAACCGAGGTGACGCTGCATAAGTTATCCCCATAATAGAATGTGATTGACTTAATCGTAGCCATAAAAAAACCCAGTTACAATCGTAACTGGGTTAAAACTCCCAACTCAAATGAGGGCTCTCTCAAAGCCTTCAAAGAGTATGAGTGGTGAATGGCTATTTTGTTCAATATTATTTCAAAAAAAATGAAATTTATTTACTAAAGCCTGATGTAATGCTTTTTTTCATTATAAAATTAGTGATAGTAGTTAGGTAAAATAGGATCAATACTGGCTTTAACACCTGCGATTCGCAGTAACTGTTCCAGATCTTCACCTAATTGTCCTAAGTCGCCACGGTGTTCAATCAGACCATCCAGCAAATGTCTCATATCGTCACTAAATTCTGCAGAAAAAAACCTTACGTCCTGTTCTTTATTATTTTCTGTTCTCATTATGCCCTCTAAGTTAATAGTTATCCTATATATCTTCCTATACGCCAAAGTATAGAGGGCATATAGGAAATATCTAATATAAGCCCCTATATGATTAATATTTACACATTATGTCGGTTTAAACGCGATAAATACTTATACAAGCGAAATCTATTGAGAAAATAGGTTAAGCCAATGATCAATGTCAGAAGGGAATAGGTGGGCAAAAATAATTTCATAAGTTTCATAGTGACTAAAGGTATCTGCGAAAGACTGAAAGCTTGGACTTAAATAGCCAATAAAAATAGTCAGTGCCATCAGTGCCGTGGTTTCAACAGGTTTACGCGCATCCCATATTTTAAAGGCTGTACCAAAGGAACGCTTAATACGTCGATTAGAAAAATCGACACTGTAGGCTTCATCTAAAATTAAGTGGATAAGAAAGCCAAATAACATAAATGCAGCGACTAACCATGCTACAAAGGGAGAATAATTTAGCCAGTAATGTACAAATGTTGCAGTGACAAAAGTGGCTAGTAAGGCAACTAACAGGGAATGGGTCGAGCCTCGGTGTACAGTGTATTTATGAAAGACGCGCCAAATGGGGTAACGCACAATAAAAAAAGTAATTCCTCCCACCAGCCATAGTTCCAGTACAGAGAAATGACTGCCCATTGAAAAGACCGCAACAAAGGCTAAAAAGCTGGCCAAGAGTGTAAATAGAATTCGACTGGGATAGGAACGTTGTAAATCAATATCAGGCAATATGCCGCCAATCGTGCCTGCTAAGGCGAGTAAGGTGACTTGTGTCGTGTTCACCATACCCACTTGCAAACACAATACCGACATCATGCCAGAGGCAACCGCCGCAACGGCAATATGTGTATTAAAATTTGCCATACCAACTAACGATTATATTTTTGGGATGCCGTTGGAACATAAGTTTCTAAAGGTAAAATACCCCGATTTAAACCAATCTTGGTCACCGCTAAGTTTTTAACCCGCTTATCCACAAAGGCTAGGGTTTTACGGCGCATTAAGAAAGTATAAGGTTGCTCTTCGTACATCACTTTTTCTGCCTCTTGCCAAATTTGCATTCTTTTCGTCTCATCCATAGTAATACGAGCTTGGTCAATTAATTTATCTAAAGCATCACTCTGGAAGTTAATAAAATTATCGCCATTAGTTTTCGTTTGTGAACCATGAAACATTTGATAAATATCCGTTTCAATGCCACTCGTCCAAGCAAGCGTAATTGCATCAAAATTCTTTTTATCAATCATATCCAACATAACCGGCCATTCTTGTGGACTAGGAATAAGTTTAATACCTGCGCGGGCATAAATGTCTTTTAACAACAATACCATGCGTTTAGTATCTTCATTATCTTGAAAATAAATCAATTTAAATGTAAATGGTTTACCTGCTGCATCTTCAATTAAACCATCACCATCACGGTCTTGATAGCCTGCTTCAAGTAATAAGGCTTGGGCTTTTTCAAGATCAAATTCACGCGCTAATAAGCTTTTATTATGTTGCTTGCTGGTCGGTGAAAAGGGACTAACGGCGACATTGGCATAACCCAAGAAAATATCTTTAATAATACGCTTACGATCACTGAGATAGGTCATTGCTTGACGAACACGTTGATCAGCAAAGCGGGTTGGTTTACCATTTTTAGACTGATTCCAACCAATATAAGAGTAGCTTGCCACCGAATTCATATACTCAAAATTCTGACTTTTTTCGGTAATCTGTGCATCATTTTTAAGGGTTTTGTATTCCACCGGTCGCGCACCATAGGCATCAATATCACCGTTACGATAGGTCGTTAAACGCGCACTGGCATTTTGAATCACCTTCCAAACAATCTTCTCATAAGGGGCTTCAACAGCAGCCCAATAACGGTTATTTCGTTGTAATTCAATCGTTCCCTTATCAGGTCGCCAGTTTTTTGCATCTGCAAGACGATAAGGCCCCGAACCTAATAACAAACCTTTTGATTGATTAAATTTCTCTGGCGTTTTCAAATAAGGTTCATAAAAGTGTTTGGCTAATACAGACATTCCACCTGCTAACTCTAATGCTTCAAAGTAAGGTTCTTTATAGGTAAAGACGACCTCATGATCACTCTTCGCTTCAACTGTTTTGATTTTTTCAAAATAGGCACGTTCACGCGGAGCGCGTATTTTTTCATTCATAATAAAGTTAAAGGTAAAAGCAATATCCTCAGCGGTGAGGGCTTTGCCATCGGAAAAAACTAAATTAGGGCGGAGTTGAAAACTAATAACTAAGCCATCCTCACTCACCTGCCAACTTTTTGCCAGTAAACCGCTCCATTTCAATGTTTCAGGGTTACGGGTTAAGAGTGATTCCAATACATAAGACTGTACTTCCCCTGCATCTGCATCACTAGAAACTAACGGTGTAATGGTTTTAATATTGCCGCCAAATGCCCCCACTTTCCAATCCCCTTGAGCATAATCTGCTTGTTGAGTCGCAGCATGAGCGCGTTTAAAAGCTTCAGGAATTTCTAGAGAGACGGCGTTTGAATCTACACTTGCCGTTGTTGAGGCGGTATTTTGTGTTGATACTTTGTTTTGGGATAATTGAGTTTGTAAACGACTCAGTGAAGTTCTAAGTCCGCGTAAATCTTGAGATTGATCAGAAAAGGTCACTTCCATTTGCAGTAATTTTTGCCATTGTCGATCGACTTGATACATCGATAAGGTCAATAAAAGCAGCACTAAACTGAGTAAACCATAAAGGAGTCGATTGCTTGAGTTTGATTTTTTTTTCATAGCTACAATTCTAGGATACCATTATCAATAAGTGAACCTAAGCCTATTATCTTTTCAAGCAGATTGCCCATTTTTTAGATGTAAAAAAGCAGGTTCGCATCATTCAAAATCATAATAATGATGCGTAATATTGCTAAGGGCGCATTACCTGCCAATTAAACCACTGATTATATTTTACTGATATTTACTCATCAGCTTTGTCTTTTTTACTTTCTTTTTTGTCTTCCTTTTTATCTTCTTTAGCAGACGATTTTTCGGCTTTTTTCGAGTTAGACTCCATTGTTTCTACCCCTTCTGTGAGCGATAAATTATCTTTAATTTTATTAAAAATACCCTCACCAATGCCTTTGACTTCCATGATTTCTTCAATCGCATTAAATTTTTCATGTTCAGTGCGATATTCAATGATGCTCTCCGCCTTCTTTTCACCTACTCCTTTTAGATAATGTGCCAAGCTTGCTGCATCTGCCTTGTTCAAATTAACAACTTCCGCACTTACTGAAAAAGATAGGATGACATACATTACACTGAGTAAAAATGCTTTAACTTTCATATCAATAGCCTCATTTATTAAAATAATTACAGGAACTTATTAGCCTATTAAATAATCTTAGGGTTTGCAAGGGGAATAGATAAGCAATATTTTACATTGGACAATCAAGCAGTTATTGATTTATGTCGCAGTCGAAACAAAAAGGGTTCTGTACTAGTATTAGTTAAGGTATATTGAATTAGATTTATTTTTCCCTCACTCAGATTGTAATAATAAAAATTATGGAACATGGTTTTCTTTCTCTTCTCCCGCCTCTTTTAGCGATTTTGCTAGCCATTACGACGCGTAATGTGGTTATTTCCCTCTTTATTGGTATCTTTGCAGGACAAGTTATTTTGAATGACTTCTCTGTTATTAGCGCATTTATTGCCACTTTTGATGGCATTGTGGCTTTATTTTCAGAAAGTTGGATTACTAAAACGTTGATCTTTGCTTTATTAGTCGGATCAATTTTACGTTTAATTGTGTATTCAGGCGGAGTGGCGGGCTTCGTGGCATTTTTGACCCAAAAACAGCAACGAATTCAGTCTAAGAAAGGGGCGTTATTACTCGCTTATATTATTGGTTTAGTTATTTTTATTGAATCTTCAATTACCGCATTAGTCGCGGGGGCAGTGGCACGACCATTAACCGATCGTTTTGGTGCATCACGCGAAAAATTAGCTTATGTATGTGATTCAACCTCTGCACCTGTTTGTTCTTTAATCCCTTTAAATGCGTGGGGTGCTTTGCTCATTGGTATTATTTTAGAGCAAATCAATACAGGCGTAATTACAGGTAATGCAACTTCCTTATTTTTCCAATCGATTCCCTATAATTTTTATGCCATTTTAACCTTGATTTTCGTGTTATATATTATTCTGAGTGAGAAAGATTTTGCCACGATGAAGCAAGCCGAAGCGAGAGCCGTGCCGATCAATACAGAAACAGAAACACAAAAAGGCAATCTTTGGCACATGATATTGCCTTTGGCCGTCTTAATTATTACCATGCCAATTGCTTTATATTATAGCGGTAAGGGCGATATGTTAGCAGGCAGTGGTACGACTGCTGTTTTTTATGCTGTCATTGTAAGTTTATTATTTAGCTTTTTCTATTATTGGATCGGTCGAGTTATGTCGGTAAAAAAATGGTTTGATCAAGTCTATAAAGGCGCGTCGGATATGTTACCGATTGTGGTCATTTTGATCCTTGCCTTTAGTATTGGACAAGTCACCAAATCATTGGATACAGGGGCTTATTTAGCGGATTTAGCCAGTGATAATTTACCGATGGTATTAATTCCAGTGGTGGTTTTTATTCTGACGGCCATTATTGCTTTTTCAACAGGCACAAGCTGGGGAACATTTTCAATTATGTTGCCCATTGCCATTACCTTTAGTGCCGCGAGCAGTGAAGCAATGGGCTTCTTAATCATTAATAGTGATTACCTTGTTTTAGTCATTGCAGCCGTGGTATCAGGTGGCATATTTGGGGATCACTGTTCACCCATTTCAGATACAACCATTATTGCCTCAATGGCGAGTCAGTGTGATCATATCAGTCATGTCAATACGCAATTACCGTATGCTTTATTGACGGGTGTCGTGAGTGCATTTTTATTCTTAATCGCAGGAATTATACTGGTCTAATGCGGGCAGAAACAGACGAAAAACCGCGAAAATTACGCTATGGCTATACGACAGGGGCTTGTGCAACCGCCTGTAGCCTAGCCGCTGCCCAGCAATTATTTAATCCTAATCTGATTCAAACAAGGATTGAAATTACTCTACCAAAGGGGCAACAGGTCTATTTTGAGTTGGAATATTGTCACTTAAATAATCCTGATAAGCAAAGTGCCATTGCTGCTACTTGTAAAGATGCAGGGGATGACCCTGATGTCACCCATCGGGCGATTATTTTTGTTGAAGTGAAACGGCACACAAAGCCCGAAATTCTCTTTCAAGCGGGTGAAGGGGTTGGAACAATTACCCGTAAGGGTTTACCCATTGCCGTTGGTGAGGCGGCCATTAATCCTGTGCCCCGCAAAATGATCCAACAGCATTTACAACAATTAGCTCAAAAATATCACTATAAGGCAGGCTTTCGCGTCATTATTGGCGTTGAAAATGGGGTTGAATTAGCCAAAAAAACCCTCAATGCTCGTTTAGGTATTTTAGGCGGCTTATCTATTTTAGGCACAACAGGGATTGTACGCCCATTCTCGTGTTCTGCGTATATTGCCTCTATTCACCGTGCGATTGATGTCGCAAAAGCCAATCAAATAACTCATATTGCTGCCTGTACAGGTTCGGGCAGTGAACAAATGATTCAAGCACATTATCAATTATCCGAAATGGCATTGATTGAAATGGGCGATTTTGTTGGGGCGGTGCTTAAATATTTAAAACGTGTTCCGATGGCTAAATTATCCATTGTGGGTGGCTTTGGTAAAATTTCTAAGCTTGCCGCAGGACATCTGGATTTACACAGCCGTAAATCTCGGATTGATTTTCAATTTTTAGCTGATATTGCCACGGAATCCCTAGAAAATAGGCAACAATCTAGCAAGATTCAAGCTTATATCCTTGAGTGTAATACCAGTATTCAAGCCTTAAAATTTTGTCAAACAGAGCAAATTGATTTAGCGACGCGTATTTGCGAACGCGCTTTAGTCACGGCACAACGCTATGTTCCTATGGGTATACACATTGAAGTATTCGTTATTGATCGAAGCAATCAATTAGTCGGGCGGGCGGCGATGTGAGCTACCAGTTTTTCAGACCCGCAATCATGTTTTTATTGAGTTGGTGTTTTTCAACATAAGCACAAATTTCATCATAGACTGCATGAGCTCTATTATTATGGTCGGTGTAATAATCTTGGTTATTTTCTGAGTAATCCGCTTCTAGCTGATTTCGATAGTAAACGCGTTTGTAATGATGTTCACGATAGACATCAATGAGTGCATCTAAGCCCGTATATATCGCTCTTTTGGTTCTTATATCCTCGGCGGTTTCGGGGGCTTGAGGGGTTTGAAAGGATTCTAAGGCACTAAAATCTAATTCACCTCTGCGATGTCGATTAATTAAACTGGCAAAATAAGACAAGCGATTGTTGAGTGGATCAACCGTATTGCTCATGCGAATTTTGAGTAAATCCAAAATATCTTGCTCACGACTGCCTGCTTTACTCACCAATTTTTGTACGCTAACACGCTCCTCTTTGCTCAGTTGTTCTGGATATTTGAGATTAGCGAATTGTGCTAAGACTTGATTAGACGCAGAAGTATTCACTGCTTGATGAATCGAATTTTTTAAGTGATTTCTACCCTGATTTTGTAAATTTTGATTTTCTTGTTTTAAATCTTCAATCGTTTGTGCGTCAGTTTCGATAGTCTGTGCATTAGCCTCAATGGTTTCGGCTTGGCTTTGTCCATAAGTCCATCGTTCAAGCAGTTGTTGTTCTAAGATTTCCTGATTGTCTTTAAACTGTGATAAATCATTGCTTTGATTGTTTTTAATCTCAACTAAATCATTGACTTGTTGTTGAAGCTGTTCTGATTGCTGCTTTAATTGTTGATATTCCTCAATACTGACAATATTTTCTGGAGAACTAATCTCTGTCACTGTTTCAATATTGATTAATTCGGTTTTTTCAGGTGTAGCAACGGTGGCTGTATTGCATGGCTTAGTCGTTGCTTGTTCAAGTATTTCTTCTAATTTAGACGCGGCTTCTATTGTAGCAACGGTGGCTGTATTGCATGGCTTAGTCGTTGCTTGTTCAAGTATTTCTTCTAATTTAGAAGTGGCTTCTATGACTGGATTAAATTGCTTATGCTGATATTGTTCAAGCACTTCTTCAATAATTTGTACAATGGCTTTTTTATCCATGCGACTGTGATTTACATCGCTAGTTTTATTTGTATCTTCAAGCTTGGGTTCTATTATTTTTGTTTCAATTTCAGTGTCTTGATGCTTATCCAGTGATGTATCTGAGACAGGATAATCATTACTATCATCCTCTAGAAAATCAGCGCCAAAGCCTTCATCAATGGGTTTTTTATAGTGTTCAGGTAATAATATAGTTGGGTCGTTAGTTGTAATGCGTTGAGCGGGGTCTTTTTGAAACCATGAGGAAAAATGAAAATTAACCGATAGATAATTATTGTATTTTCCACCTTTGCGCCATTGAATAACATTGGCATGAGATAAAAACCGAATCGCTTCACCAATATGGTCATGGCGTATTTTGGTCAGTTCTTGTAAACGGGTTGTGGTGGCGTGGTCTTCGCGTTTTTGATAACCAATCGTTTGGTTGAGGATGGTGTTAAAGAGCCGAATGCAGCGCGCTGATAATTGACAAGCAGAGACTTGTTTTAAGCACAGATCGTAAATGATTTTGGATTGCTCACCCGCAAATTGAAGCTTATTGCCAATGATGTAACCAAGTTGAACGCCGAGTTCATCAGGGCTTTGAACAGCCGAACAAGTGGGTGTATATGATGCCATAGACATAAATCAATCTCCTTGAAATCTTGGATTGGTAAACATGAAATGCTCTTTAGTTTGTTGCTGGAAACAACAACCACTGAGCAACTAACTTTTCAGTCAGATGGGGTATTTCTACCCCGATTCCTTTTTAACTTTGACAGCTTTCTCATTGAAACACAAGCCCAAACGCGCAAAAAATCAAAAATGTTCTGTTATGTTTTGTTGTTGTTTTTTGTAATATTGTTTAATTGTTATTGTGTACCCCAAGTCAGGGCAGTGAAGGGGTTTGAATGCCCTGAATGAGGGTAGCTTTTCCCTGAACTGGGGCAGATGCTTCCCTGAATTGGGGTAGACGCTTCCCTGAACTGGGGTAGATGCTTCCCTGAACTGGGGTATCAATGCTATAACCTTGCAAATAAAAAATGATCAAACCCGATGACAAAAAAAGGATATAAATTTGAATAAGCAACAATTAGCCGCCAAGATTTGGGAATCTGCTAATCAGATGCGTTCCAAAATTGAAGCCAATGAATATAAAGACTATATCTTGGGCTTTATTTTTTATAAATATCTATCCGATAAAGAAATCCAATTTGCTAAAAAAGAAGGTTGGTCTAATGAAGACCTCACTGAACTAAGCGAAGCAGATACGGAAAGTGTTGCTTATTTTAAAGATAACTTGGGCTATTTTATTGCCTATGATGACCTGTTCTCAACATGGGTGGAAAGTGGCAGTGATTTTGAAGTCTCTAATGTAAGAGATGCCTTGTCTGCTTTTAGTCGTTTAATTAGCGTTACACACAAAAGATTATTTGAGGATATTTTTGATACCTTGCAGACAGGTCTCAGTAAATTAGGTAATAGTGCAGCCTCACAAACAAAAGCCATCAGTGATTTGATTCACCTAATTAAAGATATACCGATGGATGGCAAGCAAGATTATGATGTGCTGGGTTTTGTGTATGAATATTTAATCAGTATGTTTGCCGCCAATGCGGGTAAAAAGGCAGGCGAGTTCTACACCCCACACGAAGTTTCCTTGTTAATGTCTGAAATCGTGGCGCATCATTTAAAGGATAAAAAAGAAATAGGAATCTATGATCCAACCAGCGGTTCAGGCTCATTGCTGATTAATATTGGGTGCAGTGTTGCAAAATACATGGATAATAAAAACAATATTAAATATTATGCTCAAGAATTAAAAAAGAATACCTATAATCTGACGCGTATGAATTTGATTATGCGGGGTATTTTACCGAACAATATCCTAACCCGTAATGCTGATACCCTAGAAGAAGATTGGCCTTATTTTGATGAAAATGACCCAATCGCTTCATACAACACGCTCTATGTGGATGCGGTGGTCTCTAATCCGCCTTACTCGCAAAAATGGGATTCTCAGGATAAAGAAACTGACCCGCGTTATGCACGCTTTGGGCTAGCCCCGAAAACCAAAGCCGACTATGCTTTTTTGCTGCACGATCTTTACCATATTAAACCCGATGGCATTATGACCATTGTTTTACCGCACGGGGTTTTGTTTCGTGGAGGTGAAGAGGGGAAAATTCGTAAAAACTTAATTGAACAGAACCATATTGATGCGGTGATTGGCTTACCTGCTAATATTTTCTTTGGCACGGGTATTCCTACGGTTGTTCTGGTGTTAAAACAGAAGCGATCCAATACCGATATTTTAATTGTTGATGCTTCTAAAGGCTTTATTAAGATAGGAAAAAGCAATAAACTCAGAGCCTCAGATATTAAACGCATCACCGATACGGTGATCAATAGAGAAAGCCATCTAAAATATTCAAAAGTTGTTAGCAGTGAAGTTATCCGTGACAATGACTATAACCTCAATATTCCAAGGTATGTAGATTCGTCACCACAGGCTGAAAGCTGGGATATTTATGCTTCAATGTTTGGCACAATTCCCCAAAAAGAACTCGATGATCTAGACCACTATTGGCAAGCTTTCCCTGCTTTGCGCGATGCGCTGTTCTCGAAAACTTCAAGCCAGCAAGTAGAGCTAATAAGTGCTGATATAAAACACACCATTACCCAACATAGCGATGTCAAAACATTTATCAATCGCTATAAAGAATCGTTGGGTGATTTTGATGATTTTCTTAAAAAAGAGCTATTGAGCGAAATGGAAACACTCAAACTTCCTCAACAAGAAGCCATACTAAGTAAGGAAATCTTTACCCGCTTAAAAAGTATCGCCTTAGTGGATAAATATGAGGCTTACCAATATCTTGATGATCGCTGGCTAAATATTGCAGGCGATTTAGAAATCATACAAACCGAAGGCTTTGCCGCTACTAAACAAGTTGACCCGTCTATGGTCACAAAAAAAATAAGAGGCAAAGAACAAGAGGTTCAACAAGGTTGGTTAGGTCATATTATGCCCTTTGAGTTGGTGCAAAAAAACCACCTAAAAGACGAATTACAAAACTTACAGCAAAAAGAAAACC
>WFRR01000003.1 GCA_015486375.1 Thiotrichaceae bacterium | reverse complement strand
TTGAAATCGTGATACCACGCTCTCTTTCTTCAGGAGCGTTATCAATTTCATCAAACGCTTTCACTTCACCACCCATCTTCTCAGCCATCACTTTTGTGATTGCTGCAGTTAATGTTGTTTTTCCGTGATCAACGTGACCGATTGTACCAACATTCACATGCGGTTTGGTACGCTCAAATTTTTCCTTTGACATCTCTCTAACTACCTTCTATTTATCACTGCTTCAGCGATACTTGCTGGAGCCTCAGCATACTTGGCAAATTCCATTGAATAACTTGCACGACCTTGGGTCGCTGAACGCAAGTCAGTCGAATAACCGAACATCTCGGCTAAAGGGACATCTGCACGAATAATTTTTCCTGTGGGGGCATCATCCATCCCACTAACAACACCACGGCGACGATTTAAGTCACCCATGACATCACCCATATAATCTTCAGGGGTTGATACTTCAACCATCATCATCGGCTCAAGTAATACAGGGTCAGCATTGTTAGCCCCATCACGTACTGCTATAGAAGCTGCAATTTTAAATGCCATTTCGCTAGAATCGACATCATGATAGGAACCATCATATAAACTAACTCTTACATCAACGATGGGATAACCTGCAAACACACCATTGTGTAACTGTTCTTGAATACCTTTATCTACTGCTTGGATAAATTCCCGTGGTACAGAGCCACCAACAATTTCATCCACAAATTCGTAACCTGACGCTTCTGCTAAGGGTTCAAGTTTCAGCCATACATGTCCGTATTGCCCTCTACCCCCTGATTGGCGGATAAACTTACCTTCAACCTTCGTTTCAGACCGAATCGTTTCACGGTATGAGACTTGTGGGTCACCCACATTTGCCTCAACACCAAATTCTCGTTTCATGCGATCAACAATAATATCAAGGTGGAGTTCTCCCATACCTGCAATAATTGTTTGAGCTGTTTCCTTATCAGTACTGACTCGAAAAGAAGGATCTTCTTGCGCTAATTTACTTAACGCTAATGACATCTTTTCTTGATCACCTGTTGTTCTAGGTTCAACTGCAACCGCAATAACTGGCTCTGGAAATTCCATTTTCTCCAGCGTAATCGCACTTTCTTTACGACACAATGTTTCACCTGTAGTGACATCTTTTAAACCAACGGCTGCAACAATGTCCCCTGTAAACACTTGAGCAACTTCTTCTCGATCATTAGCATGCATCTGCAATAATCGACCAATCCGTTCGCGTTTATTCTTAACAGGGTTATAAATCATTTCACCTGATTTAAGTGTGCCTGAATAAACACGGAAAAAAGTTAATGTCCCAACATAAGGGTCTGTCGCAATTTTAAAGGCTAACGCAGAAAAAACCTCTTTATCAGAGGCTTTTCGTTGAGCTGTTTTACCATTTTCTAGTACACCTTCAATCGCGGGTACATCGAGAGGGGAGGGCATATAGCGAATAATCGCATCTAAAACAGCTTGTACACCTTTATTTTTAAAAGCACTACCACAAAAAACAGGGACGATATTTCCTGCCAATGTTTGTATTCTTACTGCTGCATGAATTTCAGCGTTGGATAAATCACCTTCTTCAAAGTATTTCTCCATCACCTCATCATTAGTTTCAGCAACAATTTCTAATAGGTTTTCGCGCCATTCATCCGCCAGCAAAAGATACTGCTCTGGAATAGTTTGGCTGGTATAACTCAAACCCATATCGTCTGAATCCCAGAAGATCGCTTTCATTTGAATAAGGTCAATTACCCCTTCAAAATCTTCTTCTGCACCCATTGCAATTTGCAAGGGAACGGCCTGAGAACCTAGACGTGTTTTTATCTGTTTAACAACACGGAAAAAATCAGCCCCTGTACGATCCATTTTATTAACAAATGCCATACGCGGAACATCATATTTGTTCGCTTGCCGCCACACCGTTTCAGACTGAGGTTCTACCCCACCAACCGCACAAAAAACAGCGACTGCACCATCTAAAACGCGTAGAGAACGTTCAACTTCAATCGTGAAATCAACATGCCCAGGTGTATCAATAATATTGATACGATGTTTATCGAACTGTTGCTCCATACCTGACCAAAAACAGGTTGTTGCAGCAGAGGTAATCGTAATTCCTCGTTCTTGTTCCTGCTCCATCCAATCCATGGTTGCAGCCCCATCATGTACTTCACCAATTTTATGGGAAATACCTGTATAAAACAAAATACGTTCTGTTGTGGTCGTTTTGCCCGCATCAATATGAGCCATAATACCGATATTGCGGTATTGTTCGAGTGGCGTTGTGCGAGACATAATAACCTTCTATTTAATCTTCTTTAAAATAATGATTTATTGAGATGACTACTGACTACCAACGGAAGTGAGCAAATGCCTTATTTGCTTCTGCCATCTTATGTACATCTTCACGTTTTTTAACCGCAGAACCACGACGATCACTTGCATCCATCAATTCGCCTGCTAATTTAGCCGCCATTGATTTCTCACCTCGTTTACGAGCGGCTTCAACTAACCAACGCATGGCTAAGGCATCTTGACGTGAAGTACGGACTTCGACAGGCACTTGGTAAGTTGCACCACCGACACGGCGAGATTTAACTTCTACTGAAGGACGGGCGTTATCTAATGCTGATTGCAGCACTTCAAGACCATCACCGCCTTTTTTACCTTCGATTGTATCTAAGGCACCGTAAATTACTTTTTCAGCAATTGACTTTTTACCGTCTTTCATGACTGTATTCATGAATTTTGTGAGCATCTTGCTTCCGTATTTTGGATCTGGAAGGACTTCACGTTTGGGTACTTCTCTTCTTCTTGGCATAACTTAATTATCCGATGATTATTAGCAGTTTATTTCTTAGGACGTTTTGTTCCGTATTTGGAACGACCTTTTCTACGATCTTGAACACCCTGTGTATCTAAACTACCACGGACTGTATGATAACGAACACCAGGTAAATCTTTAACACGTCCACCACGAATCAAAATAACCGAGTGTTCCTGTAAGTTGTGTCCTTCACCACCAATATAACTTGTTACTTCATATCCATTGGTTAAACGAACACGCGCAACTTTTCTCATCGCGGAATTCGGTTTCTTTGGTGTTGTTGTATATACACGAGTACACACACCACGACGCTGAGGGCATCCCTCTAACGCAGGAACCTTACTTTTCTCTATTTTGCTTTTACGTGGCTTACGTACCAGCTGGTTAATCGTTGCCATTGAAATTTATCTCTTGCAATTCAAGGAGCTATAAAAACAACAAACCAAGTAGTTTCGGTCTGTTAAAGGTCGCAGAATTCTATTGATCAGAGCTGCTAGTGTCAAGTACTGTTTTCAGTTTTTAGCAGTTAATTGCCATATTCAAGGCATAAGTAAGTCTTTATCTATAGTTTTCTAAGTAAAACTGATAAATTTATTTTCGTTGAAGGGAGTTAAAAATGGGGGCTATTGGAAGAAAATAAGAGGAAAAATATAATAATATTGGATTCCTATTGCAGTAATGATAGAGTAAATTACTGCAATAGGATGCTTAATGTTGCTAGTTTACGAACTTTTCACAACAGGCTTAATGGGAATTTCCACATCAGGGGTGATCTTTTCAGCACGACGCTTACGATGGTGTGCTAAACCTGTACCCGCAGGAATTAAACGTCCCACGATAACATTTTCCTTCAAACCACGAAGCTCATCCTTAGCACCTCTGACAGAAGCTTCAGTCAATACACGGGTTGTTTCTTGGAAAGAAGCTGCCGAAATAAAGGAATCCGTAACAAGAGATGCTTTAGTAATACCCAGCAATAAACGATTATAATGGATCGGTAATTTACCCGCTGCCACTAAACGCTCATTCTCTTCTAAAACACGCCAATGATCGCTGTGTTCACCCTTGATGAATAAACTTTCACCGCCATCCAGTATCTCAACCTTACGCATCATTTGACGGTTAATCACCTCAATATGTTTATCATTGATTCCTACCCCTTGTAAACGATAAACCGCTTGGATTTCACTCACAAGATGTTCTGCTAAGGTAATTGAACCTAAGAGGCGTAGGATGTCATGTAGGCTACGTTCACCATCAACCACCACATCACCTCGCTCAATATGCTCACCTTCAAATACATTGACCTTACGCCATTTTGGAATCAAGGTTTCATTAGAAACACCTTCTGAGTCCGTAATCACTAAGCGTTGTTTACCTTTGGTTTCTTTACCAAATGAAACCGTCCCTGTGGCTTCAGCCATAACCGCCATATCTTTCGGCTTACGAGCTTCAAATAAATCAGCAACACGCGGTAAACCACCTGTAATATCACGGGTAGTTGATGAGGCTTGTGGCAATCGAGCAATAACATCACCCGTACCTACTTCCTGACCATTCTGTAAGTTAACAACTGCACCACCTACCAATGGATATTGAACAGGGACTTTACCGTTTTCAAAGTATAAAGTATCACCATTTTCATCGACCAAACGAATGGTTGGACGTAAATCTTTACCGCCTTTACCCCGCGCTAAGACATCTTTCACCATTGTTGATGATAAACCTGTAATATCATCCGTCCTAGTTTCAATCGTGGTATCTGTAAAGTCAGCTAATTGTACGATTCCCGCAAATTCACTGATAATAGGCTGTGTATGTGGATCCCAGCGAGCAACTTCTTGACCTGCTTCAACTGCATCACCATTTTGCGCGCTGATTAACGCACCATAAGGCACTTTATAACGTTCACGTTCACGACCATCCGTACCCACTACGCTCAATTCACCCGAACGTGAAATGGCAACAAGGTGGTTATCCTTGTTAGCAACCGTTTTAATATTGAGTAATTCAATCGTACCCTTGGTCTTAACTGCAATATTATTATCTGCTGCGGCACGACTTGCTGCACCACCAATATGGAAAGTACGCATGGTTAACTGTGTACCTGGCTCACCAATTGATTGAGCCGCGATAACACCGACGGCTTCACCAATATTAACCCGATTACCTCGTGCTAAGTCTCGTCCGTAACAGGCAGCACACATACCATGTAAGTTGTCACAAGTAATCGCAGAACGTACCCGCACTTCGTCAATTGCATGCTCTTCAAAGGTTTCTACTAGATCCTCATCGAGCAAAGTACCCGCAGGGAAAATGATTTTATCATTTTTAACAATATCATCCGCTAGCACGCGTCCAAGCACACGAGCAGAAAGTGCTAATACAACATCACCCCCTTCAATAATCGCTTTCATTACCAAGCCATCATTCGTGCCACAATCTTCTTCTGTAACCACCATATCTTGGGCAACATCGACTAAACGACGCGTAAGGTAACCTGAGTTAGCTGTTTTAAGTGCAGTATCAGCAAGCCCTTTACGTGCGCCGTGAGTCGAGATAAAGTATTGCAGTACGCTTAAGCCTTCACGGAAGTTAGAAGTAATCGGTGTTTCAATAATAGAACCATCAGGTTTTGCCATCAAGCCCCGCATACCTGCTAACTGTCTAATCTGTGCCGCAGAACCCCGTGCGCCAGAATCTGCCATCATATAAATAGAGTTGAAAGAGTCTTGAGTCATCTTTTTACCATCAGCATCAATGACTTCTTCTTCACCAATACCATCCATCATTGCTTTTGCAACTTTGTCATTGGTACGCGTCCAAATATCAACAACCTTATTATAGCGTTCGCCTTGGGTCACTAAGCCTGTTGCATATTGGTTTTCAATTTCTTTAACATCACTTTTTGCTGCATTAATAATGCTGCCTTTATCAACAGGAATTACCATATCATTAGCACAAAAAGAAACACCTGAACGGGTTGCGTAACGAAACCCTGTATACATCAGTTGATCTGCAAAAATTACCGTGCTTTTTAGACCAACATAACGATAAGCCATATTGATCAAATTAGAAATTGCGCGTTTCTTTAAGACCGTATTCATAATATCAAAGGATAAACCTTTGGGTAAAATACGACTTAAAATAGTCCGTCCAATAGTAGTATCAACAATACGGGTTGTTTTCTGTAACTCACCTTCATCATTTTTGACGTAATCAGTAATTCTAGCTTTTACCTTTGCATGCAAACTCACATGACCTGTCTCATAGGCACGTAGCGCTTCATTTGCACCTGAGATAATCATGCCCTCACCTTTCGCATTAGCACTGATACGCGTCATAAAGTAAAGTCCAAGCACGATGTCTTGAGACGGTACAATAATCGGATCACCACTGGCAGGGGCAAGTACATTGTTAGATGCCATCATCAAAGCACGGGCTTCAAGTTGTGCTTCTATAGATAAAGGTACGTGTACCGCCATCTGATCACCATCAAAGTCGGCATTGAACGCTGCACAGACTAATGGGTGTAATTGAATCGCTTTACCTTCAATTAAGGTCGGCTCGAAAGCTTGAATGCCTAAACGGTGCAAAGTTGGCGCACGGTTCAACATAACGGGATGCTCTCGAATCACATCTTCAAGAATTTCCCAAACCTCTGCTGTTTCACGCTCAACTAATTTTTTAGCGGCTTTGATCGTAGTGGCTAAACCACGACGCTGTAACTTACCAAAAATAAACGGCTTGAATAATTCCAATGCCATTTTTTTCGGTAAACCACACTGGTGCAAACGTAAAGTTGGCCCAACCACAATAACGGAACGACCCGAATAATCGACTCGCTTACCCAATAGGTTCTGACGGAAACGGCCTTGCTTGCCTTTGATCATATCTGATAAAGATTTAAGCGGGCGTTTATTAGAACCTGTAATAGCACGACCACGACGACCATTATCTAATAAGGCATCAACCGCTTCTTGTAACATCCGTTTTTCATTTCGGACGATAATATCAGGTGCATTGAGCTCTAAAAGACGATTTAAACGATTATTTCGGTTAATAACTCTACGATATAAATCATTTAGATCAGACGTTGCAAAGCGACCGCCATCCAAAGGTACTAAAGGACGTAAATCAGGCGGTAGAACAGGTAATACTTTAAGAATCAACCATTCAGGTTTATTACCTGATTCCATAAAGCTTTCAACTAAACTTAGACGTTTAGCAATACGCTTTAACTTGGTTGCCGATTTGGTCATCGTTGCATCTTCACGCAACTGTTCCGCTTCTTCTTTTAGCTCAACCGATTCCAGCATATCCAAGATAGCTTCTGCACCCATCTTGGCGTCAAATTCATCCCCGAACTCTTCTAATGCTTCAAAATAGGTTTCATCGGTTAATAACTCACCCCGTTCTAGGGTGGTCATACCTGGCTCAATGATAACAAAAGCTTCAAAGTATAAAACCCGTTCAATATCACGCAAGGTCATATCGAGCAATAAACCAATCCGTGAAGGCAAAGATTTTAGAAACCAAATATGAGCAACGGGACAAGCTAGCTCAATATGCGCCATTCGATCACGACGCACTTTAGTTTGTGTAACTTCTACTCCACACTTTTCACAAATAACACCACGATGTTTAAGACGCTTATATTTACCACATAAACACTCATAGTCTTTTACTGGGCCAAAAATTTTGGCACAAAATAAACCATCACGTTCAGGCTTAAAAGTACGGTAGTTAATCGTTTCTGGTTTTTTAACTTCACCATACGACCAAGAACGAATCACTTCTGGAGATGTCAACCCAACTCGGATCACATCAAATTCTTCAGCTTCTTTTTTTTGTTTAAAGATATTTAATAAATCTTTCATTGGTTTAGTTACTCTCTAGTTCAATGTGTAAACCTAATGAACGAATTTCTTTCATTAGTACATTAAAGGACTCTGGCATCCCTGCTTCCATAAAGTGATCGCCATCAACGATGTTCTTATACATACGATTACGACCTTGAACATCATCGGATTTAACCGTTAACATTTCTTGTAAGGTATAAGCCGCACCATAGGCTTCTAATGCCCATACTTCCATTTCACCAAAACGCTGTCCACCAAACTGTGCTTTACCACCGAGTGGCTGCTGGGTCACTAAGCTATAAGGTCCTGTTGAACGGGCGTGCATTTTATCATCAACCAAATGATTCAATTTCAGCATGTGCATATAACCCACGGTTATTTCACGCTCAAAACCTTCACCTGTACGACCATCATAGAGTTGTGTTTGTCCTGACTCAGGCAAGTCGGCTAAACGCAGTAAAGCCCGAATATCATCTTCAGATGCACCATCAAAGACCTGTGACCCCATCGTGACACCACGACGTAAGTTTTTACACATACCAACGATTTCATCATCATTCATGCTAGCAATCATGTCAGCATTTTGATTCGGGTTACCCCCTGTTTCATAAATTTCAGAGAGGAATGCTCGCACATCATCTAACTGAGCTTTCGCATCAATCATACGACCGATTTTTTCACCCAAGCCTTTCGCTGCCCAACCTAAATGAGTTTCTAGTACCTGCCCAACATTCATTCGAGACGGAACGCCCAGTGGATTTAAAACGATGTCTACAGGACGACCATCTTCACGATGTGGCATATCTTCAATCGGTACAATGCGGGATACCACACCTTTGTTACCATGACGACCCGCCATTTTATCACCGGGCTGCATACGACGTTTAATCGCCACATACACCTTAACCATCTTCAGTACACCTGGAGCAAGATCATCACCTGAGGTAATTTTGTCACGCTGTAACTTTAGACGGACTTCATAATCTTTCTTTTTGTCATCTAATTGTTTTTCTAGTGCTTCAATCTGTTCGTTAATGTCTTCTCTTTCCATCCGAATCGAGAACCAATCATTTTGCTCAATGTGTTTAAGCATCGTTTTGGTCACATTCGAACCTGACTTAATTCCTGCTGGGCCACTCATTGCAGGTTTACTTAAGACTAAGCGTGCTACACGGTCAAAGACATCATTACGGAAAATACGTAACTCATCCCGTAAATCTTTACGGAATTTCTCAAGATCATCTTCTTCAATCGAAATGGCTCGTGCATCTTTTTCAACCCCATCACGAGTAAAGACACGAACATCAACTACCGTACCTGTCACACTGGCTTTCATGCGTAAAGAGGTATCTTTAACATCAGAGGCTTTTTCACCAAAGATAGCTCGTAAGAGTTTTTCCTCAGGAGTTAGCTGGGTTTCACCTTTAGGAGTTATCTTACCGACTAAGACATCACCGCCTTTAACTTGTGAACCAACTTGAATAACACCACATTCGTCTAACTTTGCCAGTTGGTTTTCACTAACATTGGGAATATCGGCTGAAATCTCTTCTGCACCCAATTTCGTATCACGGGCTAAGCAGGTCATTTCTTCGATATGAATAGAAGTAAAACGATCTTCTTGTACAACACGCTCTGAGAGAAGAATCGAATCCTCAAAGTTATAACCATTCCACGGCATAAAGGCGATTAGCATATTTTGACCTAATGCTAATTCACCCATATCCGTCGATGAACCATCCGCAATAACATCACGAGCAGCTAATTTATCGCCGACTTTGACAATAGGACGCTGGTTGATACAGGTATTTTGATTAGAACGTATATATTTGGTGAGGTTGTAAATATCAACACCACCTTCTTTCTCATTAGTTTCTGCGTTATTAACCCGAATAACCACACGAGAAGCATCAATGGAATCAACGACACCACCTCGATTAGCTTTCAGTGCTGAACCTGAATCTACCGCAACAGCACGTTCCATTCCTGTACCACAAACAGGGGCATCAGCACGCAAACACGGTACAGCTTGACGTTGCATGTTAGAACCCATCAAAGCTCGGTTTGCATCATCATGTTCAAGGAAAGGAATTAACGCGGCTGCAACCGATACAATCTGTTTCGGTGAAACATCGATATAGTCCACTTCTGTGGCAGGCAAGACCGAAAATTCATTTTGAAAACGCACAGAAACATTGTCTTCAATAAAGTGTCCTGTTTCATCTATTTCTACATTCGCTTGTGCAATAATATAGCGTGATTCTTCAATCGCGGATAAATATTCAATTTCACGGCTAACTTTACCATTTTTAACTTTTTGATAGGGCGTTTCTAAGAAGCCATAATCATTGGTACGAGCAAAGACTGAGAGCGAGTTAATTAGACCAATATTAGGTCCTTCAGGCGTTTCAATCGGACAAACACGACCATAGTGAGTCGGATGCACATCTCGGACTTCAAAACCTGCACGCTCACGAGTCAGACCACCGGGGCCTAAGGCTGAAATACGACGTTTGTGAGTGACTTCTGACAATGGATTATTTTGATCCATAAACTGCGAGAGCTGACTAGAACCAAAGAATTCTTTAACTGCTGCGGAAACAGGCTTAGCATTAATTAACTCTTGCGGCATTAAGCCTTCACTTTCAGCCATCGTCAGGCGATCTTTAACCGCACGCTCAACCCGAACTAAACCAACTCTGAAAGCATTCTCGGCCATTTCACCGACACTACGAATACGACGGTTGCCTAAATGGTCAATATCATCAATGGAGTCATGTCCATCACGAATCTTAACTAGGCGGCGTAGTACATTAACAATATCAGAACTCGCATGACCTGCTTTTTTAAGCTTCTCATACTGCTCACTATAGAGCTTTACTTGTAGTTTAGAAGCTTTATCACTGCGTCCTTTTAGATAGCCAAGATCAAATAAAATACTAGGCCCTGTTTCACCTTCAATCTCAAGGCGACGATTAAACTTCATTCGTCCTACTCTAGACAGATCATAACGATCTTCGGTAAAGAATAGGTTAAAGAATAGATTCTCTGCAGCTTCTTTTGTAGGGGGTTCACCGGGACGCATCATGCGGTAAATTTCTACCATTGCTTCCAACTGAGTACTAGTCGGATCAATATTAAGCGTATTAGAAATAAACGCACCACGGTCTAACTCATTGATATAAAGTACTTCAAACTTATTAATATCAGCATCAGCAAGTTTTTCTAGTAGCTCTTCAGTAATTTCTGCATTCGCATCAGCAACAACTTCGCCCGTTACTTCATCAACGTAACTGGTTGCGAGACGTTGTCCCAGCATATATTCCGTGGGAACAGTTAGTTTTTTTACTTTTGCTTGAGCAAACTTACGCGTATGACGTGCCGTAATACGTCGCCCTTCTTTAACTAACACTTCGCCCTTTAATATAATATCAAAGGTTGCTAGATCACCTTGTAAACGTTCAGGCACAAAATCAATATTGATTTCACCTCGATTAATATCTACTTTGACCGTATCAAAGAATATCTCAAGGATTTCATCATTATTCATGCCTAATGCACGTAAAATAATCGTTGCAGGTAATTTACGACGACGATCGATTCGTACAAAAACAGAATCTTTAGGGTCAAATTCAAAGTCTAACCATGAACCACGGTAAGGAATGACTCGGGCATTATGCAGAATTTTTCCTGCTGAATTTGACTTACCTTTATCATGATCAAAAAATACACCGGGGGAACGGTGTAATTGCGATACGATGACACGCTCTGTGCCATTGATAATAAAAGTGCCTTTTTCCGTCATCAAAGGCATTTCGCCTAAATAGACTTCTTGCTCTCGAATATCTTTAACAATACGGGTCTTTGCGCTAGCAGGAGCATCTTTGTCATAGATAACTAAGCGTAAAATAACTTTGAGTGATGCCGCATACGATAAACCACGAGATTGACATTCTCTGACTGCAAAAACGGGATCTTCAATACGATAATCGACATATTCCAGATCGACAAAGCCGTTATAGCTGACAATGGGAAATACAGAGTTAAACGCGCCCTGAATACCCTTATCATTACGTTCATCGGGGGTAGTATTAGGTTGTAGATACTGCTTGTATGATTCCAACTGAATGGCCAGAAGATCGGGTATTTGCATCGCATGTTCATGCTTTCCAAAATCTTTACGGATACGTTTTTTTTCGGTATAACTCAATCCCATCGTATTTCCTCAGCTGAGTCTCGAGAGTTGTTTCAGAATAATAGAGATATTTATCAGGAAAGAAGAAAATCTATTACTTAAATATAATCACAGGTAGCTGGTTTTACTCATAAATAAATGCTCTAAAAGCATCTATGAAAACTCATCACTCAATGGAGAGAACCAACTCAAAATCCATAAGCGATAAAAGGCCGGCAGTGAAAACCACTGTCAGCCCTTTGCTACTAAAACAAAATATTGCTTTAGCGTCTTAACCAAAACAAATTATTTTGTTTCAGCTGATGCACCTACATCAGTAAGTTGCGCCACTAAATCTTCAGCTTCAGCTTTATCAAGACCTTCTTTAACCGCTACAGGACAGCCTTCAACCATGCCTTTAGCTTCTTTTAAGCCAAGACCGGTGATAGCACGTACTGCTTTAATGACTTTAATTTTGCTTGCGCCAAAACTTGTCATTATTACGTCAAATTCAGTTTGCTCAGCTTCTGCTGCTGCTTCGCCGCCTGCCGCAGGTGCTGCTGCAACTGCCGCTGCTGATGCAGATACACCAAATTTCTCTTCCATATCAGAGATCAAATCAACGACCTCCATTACACTCATATTGGAAATTGCTTCCAAAATCTCATCTTTAGATACAGCCATTATATTATCTCCTAAATACTAATAAGCTAGGCATTTGCCTCTTTCTGGTCACGAATAGCAGCCACAGTTCGTACAAGCTTGCCAGGAACCTCATTGATCGTACGTGCAAGTTTATCCAACGGAGCGCGCAGGGTACCTGCAAGCATCGCAAGAGCTTGGTCACGTGTTGGTAAGCTAGCCAGACGATCTAAATCACTCACATCTAGCAGCTCACCACCAATGGATACCGCTTTAGGTACCAACTTGTCATGCTCTTTGGCAAAGTCTTTAATCAAACGAGCGGCCGAACCTGGATCTTCCTGAGAAAATGCCATGATTAACGGACCAACAAAACTGCTTTGCATACATTCAAAATCTGTATCTTTAACAGCAATTTTCGCTAGATTATTCTTTACCACGCGTAAATAAACACCACCGTCACGCGCTTTAGCACGCAATTCGGTCAGTTCACCTACATTTAAACCGTTGTACTCTGCAGTAACAACGGAATGAGCTTCTGCAGCTACCGCAGCAACCTCAGAGACAACTTGTTTTTTGTCCGCTAAAGTTAAAGCCACGACATCTACCTCTTTACTAATTCGGTGTAAACACCGTTAATGAAACATCTAAATATTAAAATACAAACTAAAAGTCTGATTTAATTTTTAAATGATCGCGCTAACGACGCTTCCCAAATCAGAAATCGATTTAGGTTACGCCATCTACATAGGATTTATGTTAATCGTCATATAACAATTAACACCTATGGTCTTTGACGACATACATCCTGTATATCTAAGATCAGCAAAATTCCTTTTGCCAACTCCTTATCCTTAAGAAGCCGTTTCTAGTTTTAAATTACTTATCTTTAATAAATTAAAGGTCCACAATACAAAACTAGCCAATTTTAATTAAATTTCTAAACTTGAAGTGTCTACAGAAATACCTGCACCCATTGTGGATGAAATAGACACTTTATTAATATAAATACCTTTCGCAGAGCTAGGCTTTAATTTAATTAAAGCAGCTAACAAGGTATTCAAGTTGTTTTCTAAGTCAGCACTACCAAATTCTAGATTACCAATCGTAGTATGAATAATACCCGCTTTATCGGTTCTAAATTGAACTTGACCACCTTTCGCATTTTTAACGGCTAGAGCAACATTCGGTGTCACTGTGCCCACTTTAGGGTTAGGCATTAAACCACGAGGGCCTAAAATTTGACCCAACTGACCAACAACACGCATTGCATCAGGGCTGGCAACCACAACATCAAAATCAAGCATACCTTGCTTAACTTCTGCCGCTAAGTCGTCCATACCCACAATATCTGCACCTGCTTCTCTTGCTGCATCGGCGTTAGCACCTTGTGTAAATACAGCAACACGAACCGTTTTACCTGTTCCATGCGGCATAACCGTTGAGCCACGCACGACTTGATCTGATTTACGTGGATCAACACCTAAGTTGATACTCACATCGACGCTTTCGACAAACTTTACAGTGGGAAGACTTTTTAATAAATCAAATGCTTCAGAAATAGGATACTGCTTATCAGCATCAACTGCGGCACGGATTGCTTGTTGACGTTTACTTAACTTTGCCATTTTATAAACCCTCTACTTCCAAACCCATACTACGCGCACTACCTGCAATGGTACGCACTGCTGCGTCCAAACTTGCAGCCGTTAAATCAGGCTCTTTTGCCTTAGCAATTTCTTCTAATTGCTCACGTGTCACTGTACCGACTTTGTTGGTATTAGGTTCACCACTGCCTTTCTGGATACCTGCAGCCTTTTTCAATAAAACGGAAGCAGGCGGTGTTTTAGTCTCAAATGTAAAGCTACGATCATTATAAACCGTGATCACAACAGGAATAGGCATGCCTTTTTCGAGTTCTTGTGTCTTGGCATTAAATGCTTTACAGAATTCCATGATGTTCACACCATGCTGACCCAGTGCAGGGCCTACGGGTGGACTTGGATTTGCAGAGCCCGCAGGCACTTGCAATTTAATATACGATTCAACTTTCTTAGCCATATAGCATAACCTTATGGGTGCAAACGCTTCTCAGCTCCCCAGTTGTCAATGTTAAAATTAATTAATTCTAAAAACTTATTATTAAGTTTTCTCTACTTGATAGAACTCCAGCTCGACTGGCGTGGAGCGTCCAAAAATCTGTACAGCTACTTGAACAACATTCTTTTCATAGTCAACTGCTTCAATCACCCCATTGAAATCATTGAATGGCCCATCACAGACACGCACAACCTCACCCACATCAAAGAGAACTTTAGGACGGGGTTTATCCACACCTTCTTCAATTCGATTTAAGATAACATCAGCTTCTTTTTGGGTAATAGGTGCAGGACGATCGCCTGTACCACCGATAAAACCTAGCACGCGTGGGGTGTCTTTCACCATGTGCCAAGCATCATCATTCATTTCCATCTCGACTAGAACATAGCCCGGGAAAAATTTTCGTTCACTTCTGCGCTTTTTTCCTTCACGCATTTCTACTACTTCTTCTGTTGGTACTAGGATTTGCCCGAAAAACTCATCCAACCCAAAACGTTCGATACGCTCTGCTAAAAAACGATTTACTTGAGCTTCATAGCCCGAAAATGCTTGAACAACGTACCAATGCTTGGCCACAACAACCTCTCAAAAAAAACAGTTACCGTAGCAAAGAACCAATGCCAAGGCCGAGTAACATATCTACGAACCAAAGAAATATAGATAACAAAATAACAATCACTACCACCATTAATGTGGTTTGCATTGTTTCAACACGCGTCGGCCAGACCATTTTACGGACTTCGGCGCGTGCATTTTTCATAAAGGCTAATAAGCCTTTTCCAGATGCAGTAGATAATGCAATACCTGCCGCTAGCAACATTACAGCAACCAATCCTAAAACACGATATAGCTGGGACTGTTCTGAATAAAAGTAAAAACCTACAATACCTGCAATCACTAACAGTACCGAGATAATAAGTTTCATTACATCAAGGGCGGACCTTTTTGATGATTCTGCTTTAGCTGACATTTATTTATTCTTGCTCCATTTTTATGAGCTAGCTTCTTCGAGCATTAAATCTACCACTTCAAAAAGTGGCAGGCCAGGAGGGACTCGAACCCCCAACCCGCGGTTTTGGAGACCGCTGCTCTACCAATTGAGCCACTGGCCTAACGTAACAAAGGAGGCGCATGATACACCTCCCCTGCAAAAAGTCAAAGACTTTTTTTAAGCGATGACGCTGGCAACAACGCCTGCACCCACTGTACGGCCGCCTTCACGCACCGCAAAGCGTAAGCCTTCTTGCATCGCAATCGGTGCAATTAAGGTAACAACTAATTTAACGTTATCACCTGGCATAACCATTTCAGTTCCTTCAGGAAGCTCACAAGCACCCGTGACATCCGTAGTACGGAAATAGAACTGAGGGCGGT
>WFRR01000002.1 GCA_015486375.1 Thiotrichaceae bacterium | reverse complement strand
TTGAAATCGTGATACCACGCTCTCTTTCTTCAGGAGCGTTATCAATTTCATCAAACGCTTTCACTTCACCACCCATCTTCTCAGCCATCACTTTTGTGATTGCTGCAGTTAATGTTGTTTTTCCGTGATCAACGTGACCGATTGTACCAACGTTCACATGCGGTTTGGTACGTTCAAATTTTTCCTTTGACATGCGATAAACACCCCATCAAGCTTTTTTTGTGTAAAATAAAATAGACTCACTTTCAAACTAGTTTAGGTTTTTCTAGTTTTAGATGAATCAGAGAAATATGGTGCCCATAACCAGAATTGAACTGGTGACCTCATCCTTACCAAGGATGCGCTCTACCGACTGAGCCATATGGGCAAATACAGTAACAATATGAAAAATACCTTTTAGTTTAAAGATATTCTTAATCAATATTGACACTATTAAATTTGGAGCGGGTGATGGGAATCGAACCCACGTAGTCAGCTTGGAAGGCTGAAGTTCTACCATTAAACTACACCCGCAGAATAAAAATCCATCAAGTTGCTTGTTATCTAGTGACAAAAAGAACTTTGAATAATTAAGACTGGTGGAGGGGGAAGGATTCGAACCTTCGAAGGCAGTGCCAACAGATTTACAGTCTGTCCCCTTTGGCCGCTCGGGAACCCCTCCAATCAGGAAGCGACGGATTTTGAGTGAATCACAACACAATGTCAACCATCTATTCGCTAAACGGTAAAAAAAATACAAAATAGCTTTTCTTTAGACTAATTTTTTATAATTTCTACAAATTAAGCTATGATTCCAAACACTAAAAACCGTGTGCTTTATTTTGAGCCACAAACTATAATTTATCCAAAAAAAATTCTAGAAAAATTTCAAAAAGTTTATAGAATATTTAACTAGCCGATCACTCTAGTGATCGTATCGACTCAATAAATCTACATTAACTATGGATTTGATAGATGAAAGTAACTATTTATGGCTCAGGCTACGTTGGCTTAGTGACGGGTGCATGTTTGGCACAAGTTGGCAATGATGTACTCTGTGTTGATATTGATGAACAAAAAACAGCCCTCCTTAATGCAGGTGGCATTCCTATTTATGAACCAGGCTTGAAAAAAATTGTACAAGACACCATTGCCGCAGGTCGCCTAAAATTTACTACCTCTGCACAAGAAGGTACACAACACGGTCTATTCCAATTTATTGCTGTCGGTACACCGCCCGACGAAGACGGTTCAGCAGACTTATCTTATGTTCGTGCAGTTGCAGATTCTATTGCTAAACATATGCAGGAATACCGTATTATTATCAACAAATCCACTGTACCTGTAGGTACAGCTGATCAAGTCACCGAAACAATCCAAACTGTTTTAAGTCAACGCGATGCAGAGATTGAATTTGATGTGGTCTCTAACCCTGAATTTCTTAAAGAAGGGGCGGCTATTGACGATTTTATGAAACCTGATCGAATTATTATTGGTACAGATAATCCTCGTACTACCGCTTTAATGCGTGAACTCTATGCACCCTTTAATCGTAGTCGAGATCGCCTTATTTCAATGGATATTCGCTCAGCAGAATTAACTAAATATGCGGCTAATGCTATGTTGGCCACTAAAATCAGTTTTATGAATGAGCTTTCCAATCTAGCTGAGCGTTTAGGCGCAGATATTGAAAATGTGCGTAATGGTATTGGCTCTGATCCCCGCATTGGCTATAGCTTTATTTATCCCGGTTGTGGCTATGGGGGATCATGCTTCCCTAAAGATGTACAAGCCTTAGAACGTACTGCTCATGAAATTGGCTATCAGGCTGAATTACTCTCTGCGGTTGAATCGGTTAATAAACGTCAAAAACAAAAGCTATTTGAAAAACTGTCACGCCATTATGGGGATTCTCTAAAAAATAAAACCATCGCCTTATGGGGACTGGCCTTTAAACCCAATACAGATGATATGCGAGCTGCCTCTAGTCGGGTGCTGATGGAAGCCTTATGGGAAATTGGCGCAAAGGTACAAGCCTATGATCCTGTTGCAGGTGAAGAATGTCTTCGTATCTACGGGCAACGTGAAGATTTACATTTAGCTAGCAGTACAGATCAAGCATTAACTAATGCAGACTGTTTGGTTATTGTGACTGAATGGACAGAGTTCCGTAGCCCTGATTTTGAAAAAATTAAAACCAGTTTAAATGATGCTGTTATTATCGATGGACGTAATTTGTATGATCCAAAACAAATGCAATCATTAGGGATTGAGTACTATGCAATTGGGCGGGGGAAATAGATAAAAGGAAGCATTGAGACTGGTGGAGGGGGAAGGATTCGAACCTTCGAAGGCAGTGCCAACAGATTTACAGTCTGTCCCCTTTGGCCGCTCGGGAACCCCTCCAATCAATGTGTAGAGGATTGTGGTTGAATCATCAAATAATGTCAATCCTCTATCGATAAATACCTTAGTAAACGGTATAAATAAGCATCCTTAGCGTTCTACAATCTCTAGTTTACTTTCTACATCACGAATACAGTCATACTCGCCATCTGAGGTTCTAATCATTTCCTTAATGCTTAATGCACTAATCAACTCTTCTGGGAGGTTAAGCAAAGCATCAATAATCTTATCTTTAACCTGACGACTCATATCAGGCTTAAATGCCAATGGATGACTGGGATAAAGCTTCGTTTCATAAACAATTTCTAGCTTATCCTTCTCTTCACTTTTGTCAAAATTAGTAAAAGTACGCTGTACACCTCCTCCTAGTTGTGCTTGATTATCAGTAATACCTTTATAAACCGCATCATGTGAACCAACATACTGATAATTTTTTAGTTTATTTAGATCGACATCAAAAACCATCAGTAGCTCATATTTGACCAATAGGGTGGCAGCAAAAGCATTAGGGGATGGAAACAAAAATTGAGTATTTTCATTATCTAAAAAATATTCAAGGTTTCCACCTGATGAAACCAAGATACCTTTAATCCTTTTATCGGCTCTTAACTCTGCATAATAAGACTGTTTACGGTTGGCTAATATATAGTGATAAGGGTTCATATAGGCAAAGTCATAGCCCCCCTTGTAAAGCACTTTTTCAAATTCATCAATAGATGCTTCTGTTTTAAATAAAATTTCATGCCCTGTCTGTTTAGATAAATAGTCTGCAATAGGTTGCCATTTTTTAATCAAAACATCGGGTGATTGTTGTGGAACGACACCAAAAACGTATTGTTTGGCATAAATAGGCATGGAGAGCAAGAGCCAGAAGCTCAAAAGGCTCAATAGAAATAATTTTTTCATTGTATCAATCTTATAATTTTTTTATGAATACTGTATGTAACTAAGCCAAAAGCTCAGCGTAAAAATCATTATAGTGACTTTAATTAAAAAAAATAGTTTATCTCTGATAAGCTCACTAGACTGCTAACGCTCCAGCGTAAAACGCGCATCGACTACCCCTTTTTTAGAGGAAGCCGTAATGGATGCCTCCGTACAAATAAACCCATAAACTTGTTCAAAATCATTAAATAAGCGCATCAATTGATCAAACTTAATCTCTTTGAGTTGAATTTTAATACCATTATTACCTTTGGGATCCATACGGGGTTTTTTACTGTTTAGGGCATACTTTTTAAGCAGCATTTCAGCAATACCGATAGGACTTTTAGAACGCTGTTTTTTAACCCCATTTTTTCCCTGTAAAGCGTGGACTTTTTGACTCGATTGTTGCATCCATTGCACTAAATCATAATTTTTCTCTACATTTTGACTCAAGGTCTGATACTGCTGCGCCAATGGAAACCAAGCCATTTGCCAAAATAAATAGATCGTCAATAAAATAGAGCCTGCGACGACATAAACCCGTTCACGTGAACTCAGTGAGTGAAACCATTGCTTCATGATTTTTCCTTGACAATCAATTTTGCGGTCACTTGACTATTACCACTAGCAATAGAGCGGAGCTGTACCTGATACATTGGACTAATAGAAGTCATTTTTTTATTTAGCTTTTCCAATTGACTCACATTGCTGGCAATCAGCGACAAACTTAGCTCGCCTTGACGATAACGAATTAATTTAATTTTTATCTGTTTATCTTTATTAATCAACTGTCCAACCCGATGTAAAATTTCCATATACATGGATTCAATCTTTCCTGATGACTTACGCAACTTAGTTAACGCTGCCTGCATTTCTACCCGAGGATTGACTACCCGCTTACGATCTTTAAAGGTTTGTAAAAATATCTGTTTAGACTGTGCCAATAAATGTGTATTTTCTTTTTCTAAATATTTGCTCTGAATACCTAAAAACAGCATATAACTCAATATACAAGCCATCAATAAAGCCGTACTAGTACGCCAATATTTCCAATTAATTTGTTTAGATAAACCGCCCTTAACGACAATACCTTGATTCAAATTTAGCGGTAAAGCTGCAACAATATCCTTGGCAAATACCATTGATTCATTCGGATACGTCTCAATGCTTAAATCTTCTGGTAGTTCTAAGGCTAAAGAAGCATTGCTATAATTTAGCAAACAATTGATTTGTTCTGCTTCAGGTGTATCTTCAAATTGATATTTTAATAAAGTGGGTAAAATATCCGTACTACAACTAAAACCTGAGAAAACCCCTGTCCGCAATAATACCCGCTCTCCTTGCACTGACAAAGTCCACGCGCCTGCTTGCTGTTTTAGTAAAAAGACATCCGGTAATAATATTACACCGTGTAATTTCTTACGTTTAAGCAATTTGATCCATTGCTGTAGCTCGACCTGACTAATGACAGCAACATCCGTGTTATTTTGTTTTGAGGCATGAAACACAAAATGCTGTGTATCCACCTCTTCAATCAAATAATCTTCTAGTGCGAAGGGAATCGCTTGCTTGAGCTGTTTCTTATTACGACTGGGAATATTTGCGTTACCCAAAAAAACTTGTTCAGTCGGAATAGTCACAATGACTTTTTTCCCACGGGCTTTAGGAATCACCGTTTTCCATGTACCTTGGGTAAGACTCGCAGTAATCGTCTCATTTTCTAGAATCGCATAATCTAGAGAATCACTCTCTAATGCTTTTATATTAATTATTAAGTATTGCATTTAATTCAGATTCCGTAATTGCGTTGTACTACGTGCATAACCCCTTTTTCGTCGCGAAATAATACACTGTTTAGCCGTACACGACTGCGGTCAATCTGCACCTCAGCCTTTAATAAAAACCATTGCGTCTTAACACTTAAAGTCGTATTGAGCTTAGGTTTATCTTGAGTTAATTGCTTAAACTCTGGTTTACTTAACACATCAGATACCGATTTAAAGGCATTATCTTTACGATCTTCAATTAATTCTGTCGCCGCTGTATCACTTAAACCTAAGCTAGCCAAAACTTCACTGGAAGCGGTATTAAGGTTAATTTTAATCGGCACACCTGCACTCGGCAGGGTTGCAATTTGTTGAGTTAACATCGAATAATTATCTGGAGTCATACCCTTTAATAGACGTAACTCACTCGCATTGACCATCGCAGTATCTGCGGCTAAATAAGGTTGATCCAAGCTTAAATAATGATCCATCTCAGCCCCATCCGTACCTGTAATCACAGGATTTTTATCCAACCAATCTATGATTACTGCGGCTAATTTACGATCAATACTTAAACGTTCCAATAAACCTTTAAAAATATCGTTTTGAATAGGGATCGGCTTATCATTTTTATCGAGGAGATTATTCAGATTAAAACGGGCTTGTAAATCCACTAATTTAGCTTTGAGACTCCCCCCTTCAATGGGAATACTAGGTAACTCTTGCGCCCAATCTTCATCTAAACTATCAATATTCTTATTATCTTGGTAATCACGCACTAAGACAGCTGAAGCCCACGCTTCAATTGCACCTGCATATTGATAAGCCTGTTCCAAATGCAATACATTAGCGGTTTGACGTATATCAATTTGTTGTCGTTCTACCAACCATGCCGTCACACTCACCACAATCGAAAC
>WFRR01000001.1 GCA_015486375.1 Thiotrichaceae bacterium | reverse complement strand
GTATGCACCTGAGAGCACATAAGTCATAATGCCGTGGAAATGATAAGCTTTGAAGAAGGCGTCTTTTCTAATGATTTCTTTGCCATTTTTATCAAAGAATACAATAGCAGGTTTATAGTTTAGCTTTAATTCATCATACCAATCCTTTGCGGTAACACGTCTACCATCTGGAGTGATGAGTTTTTCATCTGACAGGGCGTTGAATTGTACGACTTGCATAGATTTTAATAAACCTTTGGTTCGTTCTAGCTGCATCAATGTTTGGTGGAAAGTGTCACACTCTGTGCAGTTGGGTTCTTCAAAAAATACCGCTAAATTCTCATGGGCTGGAAACCGCTCACTGCGTGTTAAGAAGTGTGGGGCAGGATCAAATAGAGAGTTCGAATTAAGCTTACCTGCTGTGTCTTGTTTCAAAGAGTTGCTATAACGTGAGTAGGTTTGCGTAAGGTATTGTTTTGATGAGACATAATCAAGCATTGAGTCTAACTTGTCAATCGATTGGTAGCCGTTTACTCTCAACACAATGTCACCTTTAGCATTTAGGAAGATAATGGTCGGTGTAAATTGCACCTTCATAAAGGCTGAAAACTCTTTTTCAGTGAATTCTTTACCTTTCCAATCGGTTAAGTCTCGATCACCCCACATATTGGTTTCAATCACATCAAAGTTCTTTTGCAGTTTAGCTACCAGGTCTTTATCATGAAAATTATCTTCTACTAATTTAGCGCAGTATGGACAGCCATTTTGATGAAAGTAAATCATTACATGGCGATTTTCATCAGTGGCCTCTTCCAAATCTTCAGAAAAGTCCATAAAGGTGGTTTTAAACCAATCAGGAAGTACTTCGACGTATTTTCCGCCTAAAAACTCACCTTGTTTAACAGGCTCTTCGGCAATTGATGGTTGGAATAATAATAAAGAAAAAATCAGAAATAAAAGTCGCATACCTCTCCCTGGTGAGTATGTTGATAGATTCTGATTGTAATACTAAAGTTGGCTTAATGCAAGATTAAGTCTTTTTTTAAACCGCATCAACGCTGTCAATGCCTTTTTGTGGAACGAATAATCCACAGCCAAGTAGGCGATGCTCTCCAATACCTTGTTCTTGTAACATAACGGATTCTACCTTGCGCAGATCGGCCACCATTAAAGAGCGGGTATGAATGATGCCATCAGGTGTTTGAATTTTTTTCTCTAAACCAGCCATCATCTTTTTAGGGTGAATACCCAGTGCTTTTAATTGATCAAAGGAGACTTTTAAAAATTCATTTTCATCTAGTTGTGAATCACAAGCCACATATTTGGCAAATACGATTTGCATGTCACTCATAAGCTTTGGCTCTAATGCTTTTACGATTTTGACTTGATATTCGCCCAGATCGAGCGTTTTTCCTGCCAATGACTGAATATCATCCAGTTTGTCTTTAGGGATACGTATGCTTAGTTTTGAGCGCTTAGAGGGGTAATAAAAGCCAGATTCGTGGTCTTGCTCCCAGCCATTGCCATCAGCCACACTAATATCATGAATGCCCGCGTTTACTTCGGCCAACCAGGGGAACTCACCAAGCAATGCTTGTGAAAGTAAATAAGCATGATCAATGGGCAGTACTTTGGAATGAATATTAAACACAGCATCTTGCACATCATCAGGAAGCGTAAAATGTTCTTCTTTAATATCTTCTTGCCAAAACATGAGGATTACGAGCCTAAATTTATAATAGCGCTAATTATAAACGCATTAAACACATTAAAACCCAATACAAGTAATGGATAAATTACAGCAGAAAATTAATTATCAATTTAAGGATATCGCCTTACTGAAGTTGGCACTCACGCATCGCTCTATGGGTAAGAACAATAACGAGCGTTTAGAATTTTTAGGTGATAGTATTTTAGGCTTAGTGATTTCACGTGAGCTCTACAAGCGCTTTGATCATATTGCTGAAGGTAAGTTATCTCGTTTACGATCTCACTTGGTTAGAGGGCAAACATTGGCACAGCTCGCTAGAGAACTTGAATTATCTGATATACTTATTTTAGGTCCTGGTGAATTAAAAAGCGGTGGCTTTAGGCGTGAATCAATACAAGCAGACGCAGTTGAGGCTATTTTTGGCGCAGTACTTTTAGATTCTGGATTTGAAACAATTAATACAGTTATTTTAGATTTATACCGTGACTTGTTAGATGGCATTAACCCGAACGATTCTCTTAAAGACCCTAAGACCCAACTACAAGAGTACTTACAAAAGCGTGGCAATATACTACCAAAATACGAACTGGTTAAAACCGTGGGTAAGGATCATAACGCTGTGTTTACTGTGAACTGCTCTTTGCAAGATCAAGCTATACAGGTTGAGCAAGCCGCTAAAAGTATTAAAAGAGCAGAGCAGCTATGTGCTCAAATTTTATTAGATAAATTAACAAACTTATGAATTTTCAGTCAGGATTTATTGCAGTCATCGGACGCCCAAATGTGGGCAAGTCAACACTCGTTAACGAGTTGATTGGGCAAAAGTTATCAATCACTTCGCATCGCCCTCAAACTACACGTCATCGTATTCATGCGATTGATACGCGTGATAATTATCAAATGGTATTTGTGGATACACCAGGTATTCATATGGGCAATAAGAAGGCCATTAACTCTTATATGAATCGAGCAGCTAGCTCAAGTATTAAAGACGTAGATATGATACTTTGGTTGGTTGAAACGGGTAAATGGACCAAAGAAGATGCACGAGTACTAGAGCATGTGTCCCAAGTTGAGGTGCCAGTTATATTATGCATTAATAAAATTGATAAATTAAAGACAGCGCAAGAAGTACTACCATTCTTGGAAAAAATAGGTCAAAAATATCAGCCGACGGATATGTTTCCGCTCTCAGCATTTAAAAAAAATGATACCGAGGCACTTAGAGAGCTAATTCTCAAGTACTTGCCAGAGCAAGAAATGATTTTTGATCCTGATTTTATTACTGATCGTTCTGAGAAATTTATTGTGGCTGAGTTCATTCGTGAGAAGCTAATGCGTCATTTAGAAGATGAGCTGCCCTATGATATAACCGTTGAGATTGAGCAATATGAGCTAGACGGGAAAATGCAAAGAATTTCAGCCAGGATATTGGTTGATAAAGCTTCGCAAAAAAATATTGTGATTGGCAATAAAGGTGAGATGCTTAAAATAATTGGAACAGAAGCCCGTAAAAGTATTGAAGGGTTCTTGGATAGAAAAGTCTTTCTTAAGTTATGGGTTAAGGTTTCAACCGGTTGGTCGGATGATAAGCGAGCACTTGCTTCGCTAGGCTATGACTAAGGTAGACCTTGCATCGGCTTTTTTGATTCATCGAAGACCTTATAGAAACAACTCATTATTATTAGATTTCTTAACCCTAGATCACGGCAAGATCCGCCTAATTGGCAGGGGGGTTCGACAAGCCAAAGCCAATATCCAAATGTTTCAACATTTGCGTATCTCTTATGCAGGCTAGGGCGAGCTTAAAACCCTTAGTCATTGGGAGGCAGATGATGTGCCCAGACGAATCAAAGGTGAAAGACTTATTTTGTGCATGTATGTGAATGAGCTGATTACACGACTGATTCATGAGCACGATCCCCATCCTCAAATTTTTGAATTGTATCAACAGTTTGTGACTCAAATGAATGATTTAGATCAACCCCATCAGTATTGGCTATTAAGAATTTTTGAAAACAAGCTCTTATCAGAGTTAGGTTATGGCTTGGATTATGCTGCTGATGTCGATGGTGATTTAATCCAAACAAATAAAAATTATAGCTATCAGCCTCAGCTTGGATTTTCTCAGCAAGCCGATGGTAAAATATCGGGAAATTTATTAAATTTATTATTATCTGAGCGCTTAGATGGGGTGCCTAATGAGCAACAATTAAAAGTCTGTCGTAATTTAAATCGACAGCGTTTGAATGTGTTGTTAGGTAATAAACCTTTAAAAAGTCGAGAGTTATTTTTTACTAAAAATTGAGTTAATTTATGAGTATTTTTTTAGGCGTTAATATTGATCATATCGCCACTATTAGAGAGGCCAGAGGCACAAACTATCCTTCACCCATTGAAGGGGCTTTACTGTGTGAAAAATCCGGTGCTGATAGTATCACTTTGCATTTACGTGAAGATAGGCGACACATTCAAGATAGTGATGTTGAGATTTTGCGTGATCAATTAACAACCAAGATGAATCTTGAGATGGCTGCTACAGATGAGATGGTGGCGATTGCTGCAAGAATCAAACCTCAAGATTGTTGCCTTGTGCCTGAAAAACGAGAAGAACTCACCACCGAAGGCGGGTTAGATGTCGCTGGACAAATTTCAAGAATGACAGATGTTTGTTCACAATTAGCTGAATCAAAAGTCATTGTCTCACTTTTTATTGATGCACAAAAACACCAAATTGATGCCGCTAAAGAATGTGGTGCACCTGTAATTGAACTCCATACCGGCCATTATGCCGATACTGTGGGTGATGAGCAAATAGCTGAATTTGAGCGCATTAAAGCCATGGCAACTTATGCGCACTCGATTGGATTGCAAGTTAATGCAGGGCATGGGCTAACCATGGAAAATACAATAGCAATCGCCCAACTACCTGAAATTGTAGAGCTTAATATTGGTCATTCTATTATTGCTAGAGCGATATTTATCGGTCTTGAAATGGCGACTCGTGAGATGAAAGATCTAATGGTTAAGGCAAGATTATGATTTACGGTGTAGGTACTGATATTATTAATATTGAACGTGTTGCACATATTCTTTCAAAAAATAAAGACGGCTTTGTTAGGAGAGTGCTATCTGAACATGAGCAGTTATTATTTGCCAACAAAGGTGATAGCGCCTCATATTGTGC